>JBFRWK010000219.1:0-4395 GCA_051439545.1 Xenococcaceae cyanobacterium
TAGAGAAACCGTAGAACAAATTAGAGAAAATCCTTACCTACAGTATTTCATAGGGATGTCAAACTATAGTAATGATTCCCCATTTGAAGCATCAATGATGGTTTATTTTAGAGAAAGAATCAAGATAGATTTTGTCAAAAAAATTAACCGAAAAATGGTAAAAAATTTCCAAGACGAAACAGAAGAAACAGAAACAGAAAAAAAAAAGAAGAAACGGAACTGGCGGAAGTAAAAAATAGAGGAAAGTTAATCTTAGATGCTACTGCTGCACCTGCTGACATAACTTACCCTAATGACCTAGGAATATTAAATCAAGCTAGAAAGCAAAGCGAAAAAATCATAGATTATCTCCATCAAAATCGGAAAAATAAGCTTGAGAAAAAGCCAAGAACTTATAGAAAGAAAGCGAGAAAGGATTATTTAAAAGTAGCCAAAAAACGCCGTGTATCTCGAAAAGAAAGAACCGATGCTATTGCCAAACAACTACCATATATCAAAAGAAATTTGTCTCACATAGAAAAGCTAATCAATGAGGGAGCCGAGTTAAGTAGCTTAAGTCCAAGACTATATAAAATGTTGTTGGTAATAACAGAAGTTTATCGCCAACAATTATGGATGTATAAGAATGAATCGAACAGAATTGATGATAGAATTGTTAATATAGCTCAACCTCATATTCGCCCTATAGTGAGAGGAAAAGCAGGAAAACCTGTAGAGTTTGGAGCAAAAGTTTCAGTAAGTTGTTTTGATAACTATGTATTTTTAGACCATCTGAGTTGGGATAATTTTAATGAATCAGGGGACTTACAGACACAAGTAGAAGCCTATAAAAACTACACTGGATATTACCCATCATCAGTCCATGTAGATAAAATTTATCGAACCAGAGCCAATAGAGCCTGGTGCAAAGAGAGAGGAATTAGACTTAGTGGACCCCCATTAGGAAGACCGCCTAAAAATGTTAGCCAAGAAACTAAAAAGCAAGCAGTTGATGACGAAAGATTTCGTAATGCTATTGAAGGTAAATTTGGTCAGGCAAAGAGACATTATAGTCTTAACTGTATCATGTCAAAACTTCCCTCTACTTCAGAAACTTCCATTGCAATTACTTTTTTAGTCATCAATCTTTCTAGCCTGCTCAGGCAGGTTTACTGTCTTTTTTTGTCTTTATTTTTTTATCCATCTAAATTAGGCTTAAGAAGTGATTATTCTATTGTTAAAGCTGATCTTAAAATATATTTAGCAACAGAAAAACTTATCTTTTAAATAAGTTAATTATTGTCAATTTTTTCGATTACTTTTTCAGCAAGCCCTATATAGCAGACATAATAAAGATTTCAATACTTACAAATAACACAATTTTAATACTTAGAAAATGCAGATGATTCTTAATAAATACTATTCGTTAAAATCAAAAGCTTTTTCTCTTGATTATTTGAAAACTTTGGAAAAGCAAATTTTATCATGTCCGTACTTATCAGTAAATCAATTAAGTGATAGCTTTGCTGGAACTAAAGGTTTTTCGGTAGTCTTTAAACGTTCAGGAATTGAGGAGGTTATCTACTACTTTCCTTTTCTTCAACAATATATAAAAACTGCTTTAAATTCTACTTGTAATGCCTTTGATCTTAATCCCTTAATAATAGAACCAGGAACTTACGTAGAGCCTCACATTGACTGTAGTATTTCTTCTTACGTCGAAAAGTATATTACTCCAACTATTGTAAGTGTTCTTTATATCAAAGTACCGACAGATTTAAAGGGAGGAGAATTACAACTTCAGAAAAACGATTTTAAACTTGAAAATATCGAGCCTAAAGTCAATACCTTGCTTTATTTTCGTGGCAATTTAAAACACTCAGTTAGTCAAGTCAAAAGTTCAGAAATACGTATTAGCTTATACCAATTCACTCAAAGAATGCTATAAATACTTAGAAAGTATCTATTCTTAAATTTGTGAATGTCTGGAGTCCTTAAAATTGAAATTGTTGAATCAGAAGCCACACTGAAAAAGTTATTGACTCAACAGAAAAGTGCCAAAACAGTAGAAAGAGTTCAAGTGATCTACTGGCTCAAAACAAATCAAGCCAACAGTGTAGGACATCTAGCAGTTATGGTAGGTCGGCATCGGACTACGGTTTCTAGGTGGCTGAGTAAATATCGTCAAGGAGGACTCGAAGCTCTCCTGACTATTGAGTCTAGTCCAGGAAGAACTGCTACCATTCCCCCAGAAGTGCTCACTAAACTGAAAGAGGAGCTATCTGACCCAGAAGGATTTTCCAGTTATGGCGAAATACAAACCTGGTTAGAAACAGTGTGTGATGTCAAAGTATCTTATAAAGTAGTGCATGACACAGTTCGTTATCGATTAAAAGCTAAATTAAAAGTGCCTCGCCCTGTTAATATTAAACAAAAAAAAGGAGCGATCGAGAACTTCAAAAAGCGCACCGCCCGCGCTGAGGTTTCCTCAGCGTAAGGACGGAGCAAGAATAAATAGGATTACTCCCCAGGTAAAATTATCCAGTTTAGTATTACGAAGTACTTGAGGATGATGACATACTATCTTCTTTCATCGGCTACTATCGGCTCTTATCGGCTACTTTGATTCTGACCCATCATTCTTGTGTAACTTGACTCTGGATATTCCCCTGAGGCTTGATAGGATGAATGTACTTGTTAGGATAAATAGGATTGAGCCCAACTCATAATCATGACATCTACTGAAGCCCTGAACGCAGAAAGCCAACCGAGTTCCCCTTCTGAGACCACTGATGCTAATATATCCCCTGAAGCTTCTACGGAGACTGAAGAGCTGATCTTTAAAGCTGTGGGCATCATCTCTGGAGAAGTTAATTTTAGTGATGAGAGCCACGCGGATGTTACTATTAACCAGAAGCAATACCCTCTTTTCTACAGCCGTAGTCGCCCTGCTTTAAGTGGTTTGCGCCAAGAAATTGAAAAAACTGGGATTAGCACCTACAGGTTAATAGTCTATCCCAAGGTAACTCACTTCCCCAAACGCGACCAACCCCATCAAGTCGCTTTTCAGCTAGTCGGTTTTGATAAGGGACGAGACTCCACTGGTATTTCTAATGAACTGGAGGATAATCAATTTAAACTAGCTGGACTCTGGCAATTTATTCCTGTTTGCCGTCCCCCCTGTATTTCCATCTTCCGTAACTTCAACCCCAAACTGCTTAAATACATTCACCAGATCGAGTTAGATCGGGTCTAAATTATCAAAATATTGAAGAATATCTCGAGCGCCTACTTCTGTGCCTAGCCAATCGTGACTGGGCAAAATAACATCCTCAATTGCAGATACACCAAATGGTTGTTCTATCCCTTCAATAGCAATAACGATATCGTTGTAGTCTTCATCAGAAGGGCGATCGAGACGGTCATCTTCAAAACCAACGATAGTACCTTTTGAGCCAGTCAAAATATCTGCAAATTGGACTTGGTTATTATGATTAGCCTCAGACATAGAAAAGAGGGGGTCGAGAGACAAGATCGATTCATGAGCCGTAATACCTTCATTCAAAGTACCATTGGGAACTAGAACTAGACCAAAGAGATCTCCAGGATTCATCTGAAAAGTTTTTCTTCCTTGATAAGTTCCTCTATTGAAATTAGTCTCCCAGTCAAAGCTAGAACTAAATCGAGCTTCTTCTTCGGCATCTTTCACTACTACATGACCTTGAAGAGAGTTACTTTGGGCTCGATTAATAGCCTCTTCAATAAAGGCTTCCGAACCTAGATCTTCAGGATTCATCCCTTCCAGACTAAAAATACCTATTTCACCCTGATACAAGCCACCATCATAGAGAAAATCGATGATTATCTCTCCCGTTGCGCCGACTTTAAATACACCTTCATTAAAGACACGACTGGCTGCATAGTCTAGCAATTGCTGTCCTATGCTGGTCGTACGCCAGTCTTTTGCTGGATTAATATGGTCGTCGAGTTTAGCCAGGTTGCCTTCTAGCCCAAGTACTTGAAGGAGCACATCATTATAGTCTTTGTCTGCTTGATAGATGGGCACGTCTTCCATGGCAATAGTCCCTAACCCATCGACATCCACAAACTCAAACTGATCGTGTAATTCCTCCACAAGATTAGCTTCTGGGATCGAGAAAAGAGGTAATTTACCAAATTGAAAGACATTATCGGGATTTTGGAAAGTTTCGGCGACGGTAGTATGCTGCACTAGCATAAAAGCTACCTCATCTCCTGGAGTCAGATTAAAAGTTTTGACCCCTTGGTACTAGTACTCCACCAAATTTGAATTGAGGGATGAAATCGGAGAAAATAATCAAAATGTCATTTCTCCTGAAAGAAATTTTTACAGATGCCGAAGAAAAAATATATTGTCACCCTCACAGAGGAAGAGAG
>JBFRWK010000220.1:0-18684 GCA_051439545.1 Xenococcaceae cyanobacterium
AACCTCGTCGAGGTTAAATCGCCTGAAACCCAGATATATTAAGAATTTAGCTATTTTGAGGTTAAACAATTGATATATCAGGCTTTCACCCCTTTTTGCCCCTAGTTTTTTGTCAAAGTCCCGTTAACAGGAACTACTATAACGCCTTTCGCAGCTATAAATGGTTTTTAGTAATGGATTATTGGTTATATGTATTTTTATTAAATAGACTTTTTGTCTGAATTAGATAGATTAGTCTAAAAATAACTCGATATCGGTAACCTGGGAGTAATTGAATCTTTTCGCGCTAAAAGCGACGGAGATTCTTAAGAGATAAAAACCCTTAAAGGTTTAGCCAAAAACCCGCTACACACTCGTTAGATCGTAGGTTTTCGTAATATGCTGGCTCATGTATATTGGCAAGTTGACCTTACAACTTTCTGGGCAATACTTAAGCCATACGGAGAACTACAAGAACTAAAAAAAGTGGTAGTAAAGCTTAATTTTCCTTGTCTTCTTCTAATAAAATTTTGTCAAGGCGATCGTTAGCATCTTTCGCCAACTTGAGACATCCCGCACTTGAAACTAATCCCGCAGCAGATGTTATAGTTCCAGAAGGAATTTTACCAGATAATAGTAATGCTCCTCCTATGAGACTAATAGAAAACGATATTGCGGTGGCAGTCAGAGCCAGGTTGAAGCTGAGAATAGCTTGGCGCAAGCGTTCTTGAGCGATTTTCTCTTTTGTAGATGAGTTAGAATTTGCTATTTTTTTATTAGTCATTAATTTCAGCACCACTTATTAATCACATTCCGATTATCAAGTAAAAATCCTGAAACCCTGACTAGGCAAAGGTTTTGTTGTGAGCGAATTTTGAATTTTTTTAGATCGTTACGACTGACTTGTGACTTTTTTATGTTTGTCTTATGCTTTACTTATGGCTGCGTAGGTAATCGCTGGTAAAACATACTCCCACCATGAACGACACAAGCGAAGGTGCAAAGAAGCAGAAAATAACTTACACCGCGACTGCTGAAGGTGTGGAAACAGCAGAAAAAGCTTTGAAGAGGCTAGGATTTGAATCGAAAACTAATTTTGCCAGATCGATATTAATGTCTCGTAGCACGGTCACTAAATTTTTTGGGAGAAAACCAATTCAGCTTGATTCTTTTCAAAGGATATGCGAAAAACTAACCCTGGATTGGCGAGAAATTGCTGACCTACCAGCAGAAGAAACTGTAAAATCAGCAACCACAAATCGAGAAAGCAGTGTTTTAGTAGCGGACGAAGATAGAGAATCAAAATTGACTTCTACTCGTCAAGTAGTTGTAAAAGATAAGCAAAATAATACAACTAAAGCTGTTATTACCTTAGAAGGCGATCCTGATTCAGTTGCAAACGTAAATATTCTGGCATCTATTTTAAAAGAATATGGGGGAGATACTATCGTCATTGAAGATATTCAAAAGGGTAGTATCAAAATATTTATTTCAGGTTCATCAGAGGATATCGAAAGGCTGAAATCTCGCATCGAGTCAGGAGAAATCGAAGCAATAAATGGATTTCCAGTTGAAAATATTGAAATTATTAGCAAGAGTGATAAATGGCGTTTGGTAGAAGAAATAGTTAATAATCCAGTTAAGGGTCGAAGCTTAAGAAACGTCGATCTTAGTGATGCCGACCTGAGTGGTGCCGACCTGAGGGGTGCCGACCTGAGTCGTGCCGACCTGATTGATGCCGATCTTAGTGATGCCGATCTTAGTGATGCCGACCTGAGGGGTGCCGACCTGAGGGGTGCCGACCTGAGTGGTGCCAACCTGAGGGGTACCGACCTGAGGGGTGCCGACCTGAGTCGTGCCGACCTGAGTCGTGCCTACCTGTGGCGTGCCAACCTGAGGGATGCTAAGGTTGAAAATGCTCGCTTTGGCGATAATAAAGGAATTTCAGAAACCCTGAGACAAGACCTAATGAAACGAGGAGCAATTTTTGAAGATCCTCCAGGCGATCGATCTGGCGTTTTAACTCGTACCTAAGCAATTGACTTATTACTTATTACTTATTACTCATTACTTAATCTATCAACCAACTTCCCCACCAACTACCACATCTTTTATTCTTAAACTTGGGCCACCACAACCAACGGCTAAACCACTCTGTCCGCCTTTCCCACAACCGCCAGATTCATCCCAATAAAAATCATCCCCGATCGCTTCTATATTTGCTAAGGTTTTAAAGACATTACCCGATAGAGTGACATCTTTTACTTGTTCGGCTAATTCCCCATCCCGAATCATCCAAGCTTCCCCCGCGCTGAAGGTAAACATTTCTCCATTCGTCATACCACCCAACCAATTACGGGCATAAACACCTTCTTTTATATCTTTAAATAGTTCTGGTACGGGAGTATTACCTCGTTCGATCCAAGTATTTGTCATCCTTACCAGAGGCGAATAATGATAGTTAAGACAACGAGCGTTACCTGTAGGCTGTTCTCCTAATTTTCCTGCGGTTTCGCGAGAATGTAATCTTCCTACCAATACCCCATCTTTAATTAACTGAGTAGTTGTAGCGGGTGTTCCCTCATCATCGTAATAGTAACTACCGCGATGTTCTTCTGGTGCTGCACCATCAAAAATTTGTAATTCATTGCAACCAAAGCGTTTACCCATACTCATTACTTCTAATAAGTCGGGGTTTTCATAAGCCATATCTGCTTCAGAAAGATGTCCGAAGGCTTCGTGAACGAATAAACCAGTTAAAATCGGATCGATAACTACTCGGTAGGTATCGCCTTTAACTGTAGGTAAAGATAGGGCATCTACTGCTCTTTTGGCTGCATCTTCTACTTGGGTTTCTAAACTAGTTAAATCTTCGTAAGCTTTTCTCGAACCCGTAGTTTCTCTTCCTGTTTGTACTGTTTCTCCCTTTCTAGCAGTAGCAGAAAAACGCATTTCCATATCCGACCAAGATTGTTCGATTAAAGTACCTTCAGAAGTAGCAATAATAATCTTTTGGGTGCTATCTCCATAACGAACCGAAGTAGAAGTTATTTGCTCGTTATAATTACGGAGAATTTGATTATAGCGATCGCATAATGCTTTTTTGTCGGCTAAAGGAATATGACGGGGACTCGTACCTGTTAGGGGTAACTCAGATACAGTCTGGATAATTTCGATCGGAGCAAGGATAGTCTCTTCTTCCCCAACAATTCTAGCAGCAGCGATCGCTTCTTCGATCCTTTCTGCTATGGTAGCTAAATCGTTAAAAGCAGCAAAACCCCATCCTCCTTTATAACAAGCTCTTACCTGTCCGCCTAAGGAAATTCCCTCACTGAGAGTTTCTATTTTGTCTTTGCGTAGTAGTATATCCGTTCCCTCTGCTTCTTCGAGGCGAATAAGTAAAAAATCAACGCGGTTGCGATAGCGATTAATTAAATCGTTGAGGATGTTTTTTTGGTCGGTTAGGAGAGTTAGCATAACGATCGAAATTTGCTCTTTAACATTTAATATAATCCGAGATAGGAATGCTGGCATGGAAGTCAGGAGTCAGGAGTCAGAAACTAACCACTAACCACTAACCACTAACCACTAACCACTAACCACTAAAAAAACCAATATTTTTAACCAACAGGTTTAATTGTAATTTCGCGCTTTACCGTAAAAACTGGACTACCATCTCTCAGTAATTTGTATTCTCCTTGCCAAACCCCAGGCATAATTTGTCGTTTCCCAATGTAACTAACCCAAGTCCGATAGGATTTTTCTATTTGCTGTTCTTGTTGAACTGCTATTTCTCCATTAGGATCGATTAACTGCCATTGTTCTATATCTCCTTCTAACACTCCGTAAGCATGAACCCAGAAGACTAAAGCGGGAATATCGAGAGATAACTGATTCTCAGTGTATTTTCCTTGCCATAATTCTTGCTGATTTGGTGGTTTTGGGGCAAATCCCGCATCGATCGAACCTGTAGGTAGATATTCAAGAGATTGCGCCCAGAGAGGATTACGTTGTAGATTACAGCCTGGAGTAGAATTAGTGCCGACAAAAGGATCGATTACTTTTCCTTGGTATCTAACAGAAAGATGAACGTGAGGAAAAGAAGACAAACCCGATGAGCCAACTGTGCCTAAGACTGTTCCTTGTTCTACTTCTGTACCAGGCTTAACTGTAATGCTGTCATTGCGGAGATGACAATACTGAGTTTCCCAACCATCACCGTGAGAGATGATTATTCCATTACCGCATTCTTGCCCTTCTAATCCTTGTCGATCGTTTGATTCATTAACTAGCTTATCTGGGATACCGTCTCTTACCCTCAAAACTTTGCCTTTAGCTGCTGCTAAAACCGATACACCAGCTTTCATCGTCTCTAAATTATCGAGAGCAAAATCTGTTCCTTTATGCCCATCATAAGTTTGTCTGCCACAACCAAAATCAATTTCTTTAGAGGTAGGGTCTCTATCTACATAGTGCATGATATAACAGTCTTGTCCGAGATTGCAGTCAATGGGAATAATGAGGCTAGGAGCATTGTTATTATTCTGGTTATTACCTATTTGCGATCGAGATGGAATATGCAAATAACCTAAGACAAGGGTCAAACCAAGACTCAACAAGATAATAAGCAGGTTTTTTTTCGAGGAAGCGATCATTTTAATACTTAGCTAGCTAAAAAATTCATAACTTCTTGCCACCAAGAATTATTAAGATAATCTAGCCAATTATTATGTCCAGCATCGGCTAAAAACCACAATTTTTTGTTGTTATTTGGCAAAGATCGATCTAAATTTTTAGCTAACTTAGCAGGTACAACTGTATCTTTTCCTGCTATGAGTAAAGCAATATTTTCTTTAAATGATTTAAGGTTTTTGACATTATTAAATTTATCTAAAACTATCCACTTAACAGGGAAAAAAGGATAAGCGATTTGGGCTAAATTAGACAGAGAATCCCAAGGAGTTATTAAAACAATACCAGCCACGGGCAAGTTGAGATCGGCAACAGTAGAGGCAGTGACCCCACTTCCTAAAGATTCACCCCAGACATAAATTGGATTTCCATAAGCTTGATGAATTAGTTTAATAGTTTTTCTGGCATCATTGACCAAAACTAATTCACTCGGTTGTCCTTCTCTGCCACCATATCCAGGATATTCTGCCAGCAAAACGCGATAGCCGAGTGGGACTAAGGCATCAGCATAATAACTGCGATCTAAAGCCGTTCCCTTGTTACCATGAAAAACAATAATTGTTCCTTTAGCGTTATTTTGAGGTTGCTGAGAAATTAAACCCCGATAATTATTATCGGGAGCAACCCAATATTTTAATCCTTTGGCTTTTACCAATTCTTCTGTCGGCAAATAACGATCGGGAAAATATAATAATTTCCTCTGAGCTACAAACAAAATTAAGGTTAGGGTTAAATATACAATTAGGATAAATCCAATTGTTCTAATAAATAATGAGTTGAACACAATTAGGGTTTTCAATTATAATCGATAACTGCTAATTTAAAGTTAGCTAAATTACTTTTTTTTAGCTGCAATATCTAGTTGGACTGTCGCTTCTATTATTTTTAAGCAGATCGCTAAAAAGCTTATAGCTATTACCTAAAAAATTGCTAGTTGCGCTCGTCATAACCTAGATTTAACAATGCCAACTCATCAAACTTTAAAAATATTAAACTACTAACCGCCAAGAATGTCTTTAAATTTGGGAAAATCTAACCAAGCGATCGAACGGATTGTTTTACCTAACGGAATTACTCTAATTGTTGTCGAAAATCAAGCTGCGGGTTTAATTGCTGGTCGTTTTTTTCTCAAAAATGCAGGTTTAATTCAAGAAAATATTAACCAAGCAGGATTATCTCATTTAGTAGCAGCAGTAATTACTAAAGGAACAGAAGATCTCTCCGCGATCGAAATTGCCGAAAAAGTTGAATCTACAGGGGCAAGTTTGGGTGCAGATGCTTCGGCAGACTATTTTTTACTCAGTTTAAAAACAGTAACTCATGATTTTCCTTCTATCTTAGAACTAATGGGAGAAATTATGCGATCGCCTACTTTCCCAGAAGCAGAAGTAGAATTAGAAAAAAAACTGGCAATTCAAAGTATTCTCTCTCAGCAAGAACAACCTTTTAATGTTGCGTTTCATCAACTCCGTCAAATGATGTATCCAGAACATCTTTATGGGGTTTCTATTTTAGGCACAGAATCGACAGTAGCCAATCTAAGCCGTAAGGATTTACAACAGTATCATCAAACTTATTTTCGTCCCGATAATTTGGTAATAAGTATTTCTGGACGCATCAACATCAAAGAAGCGACTAATTTAATCGAAAAAGTATTCGGCGACTGGCAAATTCCTCCCGCCCCCTTACCTATCAAAGAATTATCTTCTCTTGAGGTCAATCCTTATAAACAAAGTATGATCCAAGAAACCCAACAGTCAATCATTATGCTTGGCTATCTCGCGACATCGGTTAAAAGCCCAGAATATCCAATATTTAAACTTATTAGTACTTATTTAGGTAACGGATTATCTAGTCGTCTTTTTGTCGAATTGCGGGAAAAGCGCGGACTGGCTTATGATGTCTCTGCATTTTACCCTACCCGTCTCGATATCGCCCCATTTATATCTTATATTGGCACTGCACCCGAAAATACAGAAATTGCCATGGCAGGACTACAATCAGAAATAGAACGTTTAGCAGAGGTTCGACTAACAGAAGCGGAATTACAGGGAGCAAAAAACAAATTACTAGGTCAATACGCTTTAGGAAAACAAACTAATAGCGAAATAGCCCAAATTTTGGGATGGTATGAAAGTTTAGGACTAGGTATAGAATTCGATTATTTGTTTCCAGCTAAGATCGCCCAAATTAATACTGAAGAAATACAAAAAGTAGCTAATTCTTATTTAACTAAGCCATATATTTCTGTAGTTGGCCCTAATTGTTAGAGACAATCTAAGTAACACCATATGTATCTAAATTGCATATTCTAGAAGTTCTCAACCTTTGTTTATTTAATGCCAACTGGCAACTCAAAACCTATTGTAAATAGTTTGTAAACTATAAATAGATAAATTTACATAAACTGTCGCTCGTACTATACTGCATCAAATGAAGAATCTTATTAGTTTAGTTACTTCATAGTATCTTTATCTATTTAAGACCGATTTGGTTGATTTTATAATTTACTTTATAAAAACTATAAAAACTATTGGTCTAAAAATATCTAATATAAATAAACAAAACTAGATAATATTATGGGTAAATTTAAAGGGCCAAACTCTTATCAATCTCGTCATAGAAGTTCCAAGCGTGACGAATTAGAACTTAACTTACCCCTAGTCCTTTTAATAGGATTGGGTATAACTATAGCTATATATATTTTTCTATTACCAATTAAATCTACTTTTATTGGTATTCTCATCTATGAAAGAGGATTTACCCAAATTTTGACCATTGGCTTGGCAAGTATTGTTATTGCAGTCACAGCTATTAAATTTATCAAGTTAAAACAAGAATATAGAGCTTTACATCGCATTTGGATTGGCGATCATATTCCGCTAGCTCAACCTGATGCCCCCGAAACAATTAATCTAAGAGATAGATTGGCTCAGGATGGGACTTTAATTGCTGCTCGTTGCAGTCGTATTTTAACAGCATACATTCAGTCGGGCGATCGCGCTATTGCTACAGAATTTGCCTTGGATGATTCTTCTTTCTATCTGAGTGCTTCGGAATCTTCCTATTCTTTCCCCCGCATCTTAGTGTGGGCAATTCCCTTACTAGGATTTATCGGTACTGTTATCGGGATTAGCCAAGCAGTTAATCAATTTTCTGGTTTT
Organism: Xenococcaceae cyanobacterium; assembly: GCA_051439545.1. Classification (GTDB taxonomy): domain Bacteria; phylum Cyanobacteriota; class Cyanobacteriia; order Cyanobacteriales; family Xenococcaceae; genus JASJDJ01. The sequence goes on from JBFRWK010000220.1 coordinate 7,836, forward strand.
CTAGAAGGTGCAGAAGACGTAGAAAAAATTAAAGAGGGTATTGGCGGTGTAACTAGTGGTTTGGGCGTTGCTTTTGATACTACTCTGCTAGCTCTATTTTTGAGTGTAGTAGTGATGATTCCTTTAGTATTAATAGAGCGTTATGAATCCCGTCTTTTACTAGCTATAGATGTATTTATCAACGATAAATTACTTGCTCGCTTGGGAAGTAAAGATAAAACCCTCGATCGAGAAAAGATCGAACAAGCAGTTAAAGGGGCGATCGAGCAACATTTTCCCAATCCCCAAGATTTAATCGAACCCGCTCACGAATACGCGCAAAAAGCATCTCTTGCCCTAGCAGAAGGTTTTATTGCCGAAATTAGTAAAGTCCAGGATGTTAGTTCGCAAATTATAGAGCAAGTAAACGAAGTCAGACAATTTGCGGTTAAAGATCGACAAAAATTTATGACCTTCTTTACACAACAACAACAAACCAATCAGGACATAATCAACGAGATTAAAACTACAGTAGAAGCAATTAAAAATAAAAACGAAGCAATTTCTAAAAATCTCAATACTCAGTCGCAAAAAATTAGCCGACAGCTAGAAAAAGCAGCTAATGCCTTAGAAGAAAAAGTTGCATCTTTAGAGCAATCCGCGCAGAAAATTAGTGATCTCCAACGACTACAACAAAGTTTAGATCGATCGCTTCATTCTTTAGAAAAAACAGCCCAACTCGAAGAAGTACTTGTCGGCGTAAAAGAAAATTTGGCTCAACTTCAACCCCTCTTACAGAAAATGAATCAGCCTCGTCGAATCACTCTACTGGAAACGGAAAATGGAAACTCTTCGATGATAGGGTAAGGATTGTATGCGTAGGCGAACCGTTACTAAAAACCGTGCAGAAGTAGAACTATTTCCCTTTCTCTCTATTTTGGCTTGTACTATTGGTACATTGATTCTGTTAATTATTGTCCTTACTACCCAGGCATTAGAAAAACAAGAAGTTGCCCTTATTGCCAAAACAGAAAATGGAGAAAATAGAAGTAAATCTCCTCTTTATATTGAATGTCGTCAAGATGGTGTAGTACTCTATCCCAGTGAAGAATTTGTCCCTCAAGAGCAATTAGATGACCCCAATTCCGCTTTAACCAAACTGCTCGATCGAGTTAAAGCTAATCGCGATCGAGAATATTTAATCGTCGCTTTACGTCCTAATGGTATAGATGTATTCGATCGAGTTCGTGCCTTAGTAGAAGGAGAAGGTATTGATATTGGTTATGAACCAATCGATTCTAGTTGGCAATTAACAATTCAGCAAGAAGCAGAACAATAAATAACTGCTGTAATTATTATGAGAAATAGACATCGCCGTCGAGTAAGTCATCCTACTCAAAATTTAGATTCTTTTTTAGATATACTCACTAACACTGTGGGTGTATTAATGTTTATTAGTTTATTTGTCACCTTAATTACGAGTGAAGCAAGCTCAATTGTTAAAACTCCCCTTGCTTCAGAAACAGAAAAAACTCCTCGCTTTTTTGAAATCAGAAACAACAAAATTGCTTATATTAATGACGAGCAAGTAGGAAAAGAAATCGAACAAATTACCTTAAATCTTCCCGCTTGTAACAAACCAGAACTATCAACAGAATCTTATTTATTTGATACTCAAGATCGTGTAGCTAGTATTCGCGATTATCGTGCTTGTCTGCGTAGTCGTGGACAAAGAATAGCTAATTTTCAAACTCAGATCGAAAATTACAATGTGCGCATGATTAATCCGAATACTTTTTCTCTACTTTATGAACCAATTCCCCATCGAGAAGGGGAATCAAAAGAAGAGTTAGTATTACCGCAATCTGAGTATTTACAAGTCTTACAAAAATTAAATCCCCAAAAAGATTATCTCGCTTTTATCGTCAGACCCGATAGTTTTTCGACTTTTAGAACAGCTAGAGAACAAGCTTGGGCAAAAGGATTTGATGTAGGTTGGGAACCCCATCAAACTGAAAGACCAATTATTTTTGGTGCAGGGGGACGAGCTATTGGCGTACAGTAGATTCTCCTTACCATCGACTTAATGTATCAATAGAATAGTACAATATAAAAGACTCTCATCCCATCCATCATTTTTTGTCGGAAAATGGCTAAGAACTCCAATTTATCTCAGTTTGTTGCCGTGAGCGACCTCTCCAAACCTGCAAATAAACAAGAAGGAATTTTAGTAGAAGTTAAAGGTTCGGGAGGAGACACAGCTAAAAATCGGGCAAAAGCTCTAGAAATTGTCCAACAAATGTGGGAAAAAGAAGAAATTGACGCTAATTTGTTCCCCGATGGTATTACTTTAGAAAATATTTTTTATGTACCCGCGATCGAGACCGATCCTAAATCCCCAAGCACCGACTCAAACGATCGAAGTATCAGCCCTATTGTTGAAGGCGCACAAGAAATTATTCAATTAACCAAACTTCAAATTGAAGCACAAGAAGCAGCAGAACAAGCCGAACCTTATGTCCCTATTATCCAAGTTATCTTAGATAGAACTAGACCTTTAACAAAAGAAGAAAAAGAATTGGTTAAAGATAAAAAGTACGGTAAAACTCTGGAAAAACTCGGTAGTGTTGTGGCGACACAAGAAGAATTTCAAGCTAGTTGTTCGGGCAATGGTGTTTTAATTCTCAATGCTATTGCTTGGCAACTCGATCGTGGACTTAAGGGAGATAGTCAAAGATGAAATTTATTGCTAACTTCGTTAGTGCTTTAATTATGGCTGGTTTAATTGGCGCGATCTCTGTTTTTTCGATTCAAAATATTCAACCAGTATCCTTACAATTTTTTAGCTTGCGATCGATTCAGTTACCTGTTGGCGTTTTACTAGCTTTTTGTTTGGGTATTGGGATTATACTTGGTTCTCTCATCTGGGCTAGTTTTGGCAACAATAGGAAAAGAAGGGTGAGATAAGGTAAATATAGTTAGTTGTTAGTTGTTAGTTGGCAGTAGATTTACTTACCCAACTACAGATAAACCTTCAACGATTATAGAAGGAGTATAGCAAGAACCATTCCAAATGCGGTCTTTCCCTAAAGCAATTACTTGCCGTAAAACATCGTAAACGTTACCTGCAATCATAGTATCTTTGACTCTGCCAATAATGTGACCATTTTCCACGAGATACCCTAGATCGACATTAATGGAAAAATCACCAGAAATATCTGCACCACCACCCAAAATTTGGTCTACAATTATCCCTCTATCTAATTTAGTAATTAATTCATTAAAAGAACCCTCCCCAGGTTCGACGATTAAATTAACTAAGGAAGGAGTGGGATAACTACCCAAACTAGGACGAAAACCATTACCCGTTGTTTCTAGCCCTAATTCTCTAGCCGTAGTGCGATCGCTATAAAATTGTGTAAGTCTTCCTCGATCGATTAGATTAATAGACTGGGTGGGAGTACCTTCATCGTCAAAAGGACAACTATATGGTTCTTTATCTGGTTGTTGGGAAAGACTAATCATCTGCGATAAAACTATTTCCCCTTTTTTCTCACTCCAGGGAGATGAACCAGTCTTAACTCGTTTACCATTCAAAGCGGAACTAACAGTACTCCACAACATAGTGGCTGCATCGGCAGTAAATAAAATTGGTACTTTTCCTGTAATGGGGGCGACATTGGTTTTTGCCCAGTCCAAACGCTGTAAAATTTGCTTGACTATCTGCTGCGGATTGATTTTTTCTCGACTGTATTCCCCATCATAGATCCCCAAAAAATCTTCTCCCCTAACAATTTCCACTCCAAGGTAATAACTGACGGAGATATCTGTATATTGACAATCGAGTCCGTTACTATTAACTAATCTAGTAGTTTCTGTTTCTGACTCAAATTCTGCCGAGCAAATTACCTCTGGATAGGCATCTTTTAGAGTAGCGATCGCTGTTTTACCCATAGTGACAAAATCTTCTACGGGTATAATTGTGCCAATAGAAGTATAAATTTCTTGACGAGATGTCCCTAATTCAATCGTTTCTGGCTGATTTAATCCCGAAAGAGCGATCGCTTTATTAACTAAGGTTTCTGCGTCGATTAACCCATAACCTACTGCTAAACCAGGACGATTATCTTTCCATAATCTTAAAGCAGTTCCCTCCGATTGAGAGCTTTCTAACTGTTTTAGACGATTACCTTCAAAAGATACGGGACGGGACTGCGATCGAACTCGATACACTTCAGCATGAGTTGCCCCTTGCTTTTGTGCTAATTCTATTAGTTGTTCTGGGTTACTACTGATTAATTCTGTCATTTAAGCCAGATTGATAAATCTCGATCTATTAATTCTTGTAATTTTAGAATATCATCGCGATAAATTTCGATTAGCTGTTGTCTTGCTTCGGGAGCTAATTTAGTCGGCTGGATGTTTTGTTTGACCAAACTAGAACGAATATTTTGTCTGACAGATAGAGGTATAAATATCCCTAACAGAGAAGCTATTATTTTTCTGAAGGGATTGGGTTTAGTTAAAAGATTATTTAAGGTTTTATTTTTAGGTAATCCACCCGCTCTGCTTTTTTTGCTTGTATCTGGTCTAAAGGTAGGATCGACTTCAATAAATTTAAATACATCTTCAATAAAACTAGTAGGGGATTTGACTAAATCTGTAAATAACAATATTTTTATCTGTTCTTTTGGGAATACTTCAAAATAAGGAATTAATTCTGAATAATAAAAACCAGGTTTAATAAAGCGATTTTCTGAAGAAATTATCGCAGCAAAATCCCTTGTTTCGTTACCTTTGCGAAAGTGCATTTGATAATCAGAAAAAGCTCTATTGGCAGGATCTCGTAAGATAGCAATTATCTTAACCTCTGCTAAAGTCTGACGGATTTGTTTGGCTGCTTCTGGATGTCTATAATAGGTTGTTGATATTTCACCGATTACACTGTCTTGACTAGCATCTTTAAATAAATTAGTGTAATCGTCAAAATTTGTAATTGCTCCCCAGGGTTTAAATTTTGAGCGAATAGGCTCTGGCACAAAAAAATAGGTTTCTTTTTGAGGGCAAAGATAGATATTTTGATGTTGATTGAGATAATTATGCAAGGAAGTCGTACCGCATTTACCAGCACCAATAATGATGAAGTTCGGTAATTTACTCATGTTCGCTCTGGTAGTTCACTATCTTCGCCAATTGTAAATATCGAGTATATAACGAAAGTTACTAATAATTAGCTATTTCAGGTCAATTAATTAGGAGCAACTAAATTTTTGAGAAAGAATGTTGGTGTCTTTACTAAATTTTCACCAAAAAAAGGTGAAGGTGAAGGACTATTTCCCACTTGGCAAAATAAATAAAAACAGAAAGTCGCAATAGCAGCAAGTAACAATCTTTCTAACATCTTGTAGCGTCCTCTAAATCTAATCCCTAAATATAGTATCTCCCATGTTTTGTGATTTTGCCATGATTTAAGCCAATTATTTTTCCGATCGGAATTAATTTTTTTTAAGTAAACCCTAAAATATTACTACCTAACTTTAATTCCAGGGTAAAATTCCTATAGGAATTTTACGTATTGCTATCAGAATTATCGCGAATTACGATGTAAATCCCTAGAAAATGTCGGTAAATTTTCTCACAAAAATTTATTTTATCTAACTATTTTACGGTTGAAATTAAAATCAAACTTTTGTTTAAGAATTAATAACAAGAAAGGTAAGTCTTCTACTAAATATCTTTTCCAGAGACGTTTGGGTTCTAATAATAATCTAAATAACCATTCTAAGCCCGCAATACTCACCCATTTAGGTGCGCGTTGACGATGTCCTGCTTCAAATTCGATTGTGGCGCCGATGGCAAAAAAGGTTTTAATATTTTTGAGTTGACTTTTATACTCGTAAATCCATTTTTCTTGTTTGGGCGCACCTAACCCAACTGCTAAGACCGTTGCCCCCGATTGATTGATTAAATCGACAATTTTTTGACATTCTTGTTCGTCTCTTTCAAAACCGAATGGGGGACAATAAGAAGCGATAACCAGTTCTCGATCGACTTTATTATTTATTTTACGACGAGCTTTTTCTGCTGCTCCTGGAGGACCACCGAGGAGAAATATTTTCAGATTACGGTCATGGCGATAATACCAGTAAAAAGCAGGAAATAGATCGGAACCAGAAATTTTTTCCCGTAATGGCTGTCCCAAAAATTTTGAGGCTAGCAGCAAAATTTGGCTGTCACATACTCGATAATCAGCAGAGTTATAAATCTGATAAAAATCTCGATCTTTTTGAAGTTTGATTAGGTGATCTACATTAGGTGTAAATACCACACCACCAAATTTTAGCTTTTCAAGTATTTCTAACATACTACAATTGTCGATTTTTATACTCAGTATATTTACTTGTTTCACTATTGCACCTCATCAAATACTCTGAAGTTATTTTTTTATATATGTTAGATGTAATTATATTTATGCGATCTTATCCGTACTTAAGCCAGTTGTTACTAGTAAAAAATAATTAGTTAGTTTTACTGACTCTCTATGCACAAAAAATATCCATCTTTAATTACTATAATGGTTTTCATCTACTAAAAGAACGTCTTTAACACGATCTTCGTAAAAAACTATAATTATCACCTTAAATATTTATATTTCTTAGTTGATTTCCATGTATATTATCACTGTTGAAAATCAGTTATATACAACTTTGTAAAAACTTAATTAAAAAGTAAAATTATCGTGAGTTTGCTTCATCAAAACTTTACTAATCATAAAATAGTTAAAATAACAGCAAATTAATCTAATTTAATCAAAACTTGATTATCTAAGAGAATTTCTTGAGTTAAAATGTCTTCTACCGTTACTCTCAAATAACATCGATCGTCGATGGAAAAGAGCAATTTGATGCGATCGCTTCCTGGATTACCGAGAGGATTGAGTCGAGCTAAAGTTCTTGCGCCTTCTCGGTCGTTCAGTGGTTTTACTACTGTATTATCCGAACCGAGTTTTTTAGTAACTAATCTATCTCCATCGAAATAAACTTCGACTCCTGCGGTTTCTGTTGCCAATTCCCCGATAATTAGTTCTATACTGGGTTGATTTTCTACAGAAGCCCCCAAACACAGTTCTACGGGTCTAGCCATGGGATAAGGCTGTCCCGCATTAATAATAGGATGCCAGTTGTGACGATTTTGTTTCCTGTCCCAGTAGCGAATGCCATAACTATGATAGAGAAAATCTCTTACTTCTATACCTTTAGCTACTTGTAATGCTCCTGCTGCGATCGCTTCAAAAGGTCGATCGCCTAAAATTTTATCTGCTGGAAAATATTGTCTGACCCAATTTTGGACAGAAGGGATTTGTCCCGTGCCACCTACTAGAAGTACAGACTCAATATCATTAATTTCTACCCCGTTACGTCTAGCTTGGTTCAAAACTTGAGTCATTAATTCATCTAACTGGGTAAAAAACTGTTGTTCTTGGAGAATTTGCTCGAATTGTTCGCGATTTAGGCTCAATTCATAAGTTGCTAAATTTTCATCATCAAAATAAACTTCTGTGGCTTTAGTTTGAGAAGACAATTGAATTTTTAATTTTTCAGCTAAACGAGTAGTAAGAGGTGATTTAGGAATATTTTCGCGAGCGACAAAATAATCGATCAACCAATTATCTATATCCGATCCTCCTAAATTTTGACCTGCTTTGGCTAAAACACGAGCAGTTCTTTTTCTTTGAGAGGAACTCGCTCCTAAATTTTTTTTACCCCATTTGAGAATAAAACCCTGAGTGGATTTTGCTTGCTTAGTGATTTGAACCAGAGAAAGATCGATCGTTCCCCCGCCAAAGTCGATAACTAAAAGTAATTCTTTTTCTGCTGCGCCATAACCTAAGGCTGCTGCGGTTGGCTCGTCTAAAATTCTAATTTGTTCTATAGATAAAGATTGGCAAACTTGAGTCAGCCAATAACGATAGGCTTCAAAACTATCAACAGGTACAGTCAATACTAAAGAATTGAAATTAGGCTCGGATGCGGTCAGGCGAGCGATAATATCTGCTAAAAACCATTGTCCGATTTGTTCAAAGGTAGGAGTTATACCATCTATTTCTGGCAAAAAGCCCTGTATTTCTGCACCAATTCCTCGTTTAAAGCCCCGAAAAAAACGACTGTTACTACTGACATCTAGACCTCGATCGCGTACTGCTTGCCCTGAAATGATTTGCCCCTGACTCCCATCTTTGATATACACTAAACTGGGTATTAATGGGGGATTATTGGCAATTTGCTGCGATAAACCATCAAGCTTGATTGTTTCTGCTTGTTCTGTGACTGCATTCCACCGAGTAATGACTGTATTACTAGTACCAAAGTCGATCGCGTAAGTCGTTTTATTGTCTGAAGAGTTTGCCATGCAGTTAATCAAACAGAAATCTAAGTTTAACTTAATTTAAGAAAATATTATCAGAATATTAATGCCGACGGTAGATTCTGGGTTGGCTAGAGTCGGCGATCTTCCGTACTTTTATTATTTAGCATAAATAGCTGACAAGATAACAAAGTGAGAAGATAACAGATGAGATAGACTTGTTAATGGACTAAGCACAGGCGGTTCAATTGCCAAGTTACACTAAGTTATATAAATAAAGGTAATTAGATGTACCAAGGAAGCATACGGGAGTTACACCAACAATTAGTTACGAAAGAACGTTCCGCGGTGGAAATTGCTACAGAAACATTAGCCCAGATTGAAAAACTAGAACCAAAAGTACAAGCCTTTTTATCTATTACTGCCGATCGCGCTTTAGCTACAGCCAAGCAAGTAGATGACAAAATTGCAGCAGGAGAAGATATCAGCTTATTAGAGGGTATTCCTATTGGTATTAAAGATAATATGTGTACCAAGGGAGTTAAGACTACTTGTGGCTCGCAAATACTCGCTAATTTTGTGCCTCCTTATGAATCGACTGTTACCCAAAAATTAAAAAATGCAGGGACAGTTATAGTAGGCAAAACTAATTTAGATGAGTTTGCCATGGGGAGTTCTACAGAAAATTCGGCTTTTAAGGTTACGGCTAATCCTTGGGATTTAACTAGAGTACCTGGGGGTTCTTCTGGAGGTTCGGCTGCTGCGGTGGCTGCGGGAGAATGTGTGGTAGCATTGGGTTCGGATACAGGAGGCTCGATTCGTCAACCTGCTTCTCTTTGCGGTGTAGTAGGACTGAAGCCAACTTATGGTTTAGTTTCTCGTTTTGGCTTAGTAGCCTTTGGTTCTTCTTTAGATCAAATTGGCCCTTTTGCCCGTAGTGTAGAAGATGCAGCTATTTTACTAGGTGCGATCGCGGGACATGACCCTGCTGATTCTACTAGCCTGAAAGTGGAAATTCCCGACTATACTCAGTTTCTCCAACCAGATTTTAAATCCAAAGGTTTAAAGGTAGGAGTAATTAAAGAAACCTTTGGAGAAGGATTAGATGCTAATGTTGCCGATGCAGTACAAAAGGCGATCGCGATCTTAGAAACATTAGGGGCAGAAGTTAAAGAAATTTCTTGTCCTCGTTTTCGCTATGGTTTGCCAGTCTACTATATTATTGCTCCTTCAGAGGCTTCTGCTAATTTGGCTCGTTACGATGCGGTGAAATACGGGATGCGTCAAGAAGCAGATAATTTAGTGGATATGTACACTAGTACTCGCGCTACTGGTTTTGGAAAGGAAGTTAAGCGCAGAATTATGCTCGGTACATATGCTCTTTCGGCTGGTTATTATGATGCTTATTATCTAAAAGCGCAGAAGGTACGCACTTTAATCAAGCAAGATTTTGAGAAGGCTTTTGCCGATGTAGATATCTTAGTTTGTCCGACTTCTCCCACTACGGCTTTTAAAGCAGGGGATAAAACTACCGATCCTTTAAGTATGTATCTTCTGGATTTAATGACTATTCCCGTTAATTTAGCTGGTTTGCCAGGTATTAGTATTCCTTGTGGTTTTGATAAGCAGGGTTTACCTATCGGCTTACAATTAATAGGTAATGTCTTGAGAGAAGATGTTTTATTTAATGCAGCCTATGCCTACGAACAAGCTACTGAATGGCACAAGCAACAACCTAGTTTATAGTAATAAAAAGTTAATAGCTAATGGCTAATAGCTATTAGCTATTTTTAAATTAACCAAAATCAGACAAGCTGCTAGTAAGATCTAGTAAGTTTTGTTCCGCAGCAAAGATATCCCCTTGTACGCGAATTGAATCTTCTTGATTTAATTCAACTAACAATTCTCCTTTACCAAGAGAAAAACTAATATCTCCACCTGCTGCTAGATACTCGCTAAAATCAAAAGTATCTCCTTTAGCAAAGTCTGCGATCGAATCTGTATCTTTTACGCCATCTAATAGATCGCTGCCGAATTGAAAGGTATCTTTACCGCCATTGCCTGAGAGTTCATCGTTGCCAGTACCGCCGTTGAGAAGATCGTCTAATTGACTGCCAACGATCGCATCGTTACCCTCATTACCAAAGACAGTATCGGAAATTTGTCCTTCTGCACCCTTATAGAGATCGTCTCCAGCACTAAGGAGAATATCACCTCTAATTATTCCTTGATTCAAAACAGTGATATTACCTTCTGCATCGCTAGCATCGATCGCCAGTTGACCATCTTCAACAACTCCACCATTAATAGCGGGACTTAAACAAAAATTGAGCCTCGGATCAAGCCACAACTGGCTTTATAAGCTGCAAATACGTGTCGATTTTCGTTGAGCCATTGGACAAAACGATAAGATATGGCTGTACGAAATGCCTCCAATGCTTCAGGAAAAGTGTTCAAAGGTTTATTTGCCCAACGTCTTCTTAACCCACCTGTTAGCTTATGCCAA
>JBFRWK010000221.1:0-7979 GCA_051439545.1 Xenococcaceae cyanobacterium
GTCAGCTTCTCTGGCTCGCTAGTCTTCGACCCTCAAAGAAGTCTTCGCGATCGCGGTAGTCAGGCAGTCAGGTAGCAAACTCTTCCTAGATCCTTTCTCTAATAAAGATCCCAAATGGGTTCTATAGAGCCATCAGTCTTTCTCTAGTTCGAGGATGATCGGCTTTTAGTGCTTCTTCTCTCAATAACTCTCCGCTTTGATTCCAACGAGCACAATTTACTTTTAACATCAACTCGAGCTTTTCCTCTTACAGTTTTTCTTCTCTAGCTCAGCCTATTTGATTTTTAGACAAAACTCCAGTTTTCAAACTGGACGGGGTTTAAATGTTCAAGTTATTTCTGCGCGACTCCTAAGCATAAAAATTAGTAGGTTGATTCGTAACGCGATCGCAGTTTATCAATAAAGCGATCGCCAAGTTGGTGAGAAATGCGGGTCTGCCTATTCTTAAATCCTTATGCAGTAAGCTTTTCTGAAGTTAAATCCTGAATGTCTCAGAAATTTAAGCGAACGGTGAGACTCCTTCTTCGGCTTACTCTATGGCGATCGCTATTAACAAAATATTAACTTCAACTGACGAACCTCTTTTCTTACATCGAACTCAGGTCAAAAAGTGCATTGCTCTTCTGTTTAATCCTGTTCCTTCTTGCTAAGTCATGCAAATAAGCTTTAAACTGTACTTCAACTAGTATTTTGTGATCTAGATCACTAACATTACCCTATAGTCGCTCGTGAAGTTATGCCAAGTCTGGTGATATTTAAAGAAAGGTTAATTTATCTTGCAGAAAAAAGACAAGCTTTTACCTTCAACCAAACGCCAAAAGCTATTCTCACTACAAATGCTATCATCTGGTACGCTGACGGCAACAAACATCAGCTTGACCTTGATGATGTGGTCGGGGTTTCCATTCCCGAAGATAGTCATCTTAATCAGATGCCTTGCTTGACAGTGAATGCTTATCCGCTGGTGCAATGGGGTAAATTTTCCGTCAAACGTCAAAGAATACTGCGAGAGTATAAATTTGCCTGTCCTAATCTCGAAGTGCGTTCCTGCTGGCTTCAAGCGATTAATAATACCCTGGGCGGTTTTCCCGTGACTGCGATCGCCAAAACCCCTCGCTTACAAATTCTAATTAATCCAATTAGTGGTAAAAAGCGGGCCCGTAAAATTTTTGCCCAAGTACGTCCATTATTAGAGAGAAGCCATCTTCAATTTACCGTCACCGAAACTTTTAGTGCCAAAGAGACCAGAAATTTCTTACAAAAAATCGCTTTAGAAGAAATCGATAGTTTAGTAATCGTCGGCGGTGATGGGACAATCCACGAAGCGATCGATTGTTTGATGAGTCGAGATGATTGGCAAACTGCGCTCCAAACCACTATTGGTGTAATTCCAGCAGGTACTGGTAATGGTTTGTGCAAATCTTTATTGGAACTTTCAGGAGAGCCTTACGATCCGATAAGTGCTGCTTTTCTGATTGCTAAGGGAAAAAAGAAACCTTGCGATCTGGTTAGTTTTAAACAAAATAGTCGTCGTTACTATAGTTTTCTTTCCTTGTCTTGGGCTATGGCCAGCGATGTAGATATTGAGTCAGAGCGACTACGATTCTTAGGCTATCTGAGAACCGAAATTTATGCATTAATGCGGATCATTAATCTTCGTAGCTACAAGGGTAGATTCTCGTTTTTGCCCCATTCAAATGGGAAAGCTCCTCCCGATCAGTCTCAGAAGTGGGACGGTGAATGGCAAGTTATCGAAGACGAATTTATTTTATTTTGGGCAATGAATACTGCTTGGTCAAACCATAGCATGAAACCTGCTCCTTATGCTCAGCTTGCTGATGGTGCAATGGATGTCCTCTTAGTAAGGCGAGGAGCCTCCAGATTAGACTTGCTGTCCGCATTTTTACGCTGTGCTAAAGGTGAACATATTTTTTTACCTTGTATGGAATATTATAAAGTTCGTTGTTTTCGTTTAGAGCCGTTAACAGAGCGAGGCATCTTAGCTATAGATGGAGAACAAGTAAATTACTCGCCAATAGAGATGAAAGTGCTCAAAGGTTTAGCGCAGGTTATGTGCGGTTAATCTATATTTCGAGTTTTTCTAGCACTTAAAGTTGGCTGAGAAAGTCTAGAATGCCTGCCATGAAAGCATTATAGACTTTAAAATCCGCAAAAAGTGCAAGATGGAAGCAACGGAATTTCAAAGATTCAGCGATTTTTGGCTGATTTTACCAGGCAGTTTTTTCTCGAAAAAATGCTTGAATCCATTGGTTAAAGGTGGTTTCAGGCTTTTCAAGCAAGCTCTACTTAATGACCACTGGCTAATAGCTTCTCTGGAGCTTTTTTATTAGCTAAATAAGTCTCTAACTGTTGGTTAATTTGTTTGCGGACGATTTCACGATATTCGATAAAATGTTCTACATCGGCACAAGATGACAAATACAGGGGAACTATCTTCGGATTGTGCTGAATTAGTTTAATTAAATTAATCCAAAACTTCCAGCGCGTGTTGCGGACAATTCCTTGACGCCAGCATATAGTAAGTAATGGTGGAATGGATTGGCGATCGAGTTTGCGTTTAGTAGAAGCTTTGGGCGTTCCTAATTTCATAAAATAACGCAATATACGCTCTAAATATACTTTTGGTTCGTATAAGGTTAAAAATCCGTCAACATATTCCCGTGCGATTTCTTCAATGGGTCGAGTAGGTACAAAATTCATTAAAGTAGTCTGATTAATATCAACCACTTCAACTTCTAACAGTCTTCCTTCTTGTTCTAATCTCTTCCAGAGAGCAGTGTTAGGCAGTGCCTGTAGCATACTAAACATTGCCAAAGGTATTGCTGTTTGTTCGACAAAACGGACAATGCGATCGCCCGCTCCCGATTTCTCACCATCAAAACCAATAATAAAACCTGCCATGACTTGCAAACCCACTTTGGTAATTTTGTCTACAGAGTCACTTAGAGGATCGCGGGTGTTTTGAAATTTTTGGGTTAATGATAAGCTGGCTTCGTCTGGGGTTTCGATACCTAGAAAGACTTTCTTGAATCCGCAGTCTCTCATCAACTCCATTAATTCATCATCTTTGGCTAAATCGACAGAAGCTTCAGTCTCAAAACTAAATGGATAATCTCTTTCTTTCATCCATACTCCTAATTCTCTAAGCAATAACTTGACGTTGCGTTTATTACCAATGAAGTTATCATCTACCATAAACACACTACCGCGCCATCCCAAATCGTATAGCTTTTGTAGTTCAGATAGCAGTTGTTGTGGTGTTTTGGTGCGGGGTTTACGACCATAAAGAACGATAATATCGCAGAATTCACATTGGAAAGGACAGCCACGGGAAAACTGGACTGACATATTATTGTAGGCCTCAAACTCCACCAAATCGTAACGAGGAATGGGAGTTTTAGTTACGTCAGGTTTTTCCGTTGTTCTAAATACCCCCGATGACTCACCTCTCTCTAGTGCGGCGACAAACATCGGCAGAGTAATTTCTCCTTCATCCAAAACTAAATAATCTACACCCGTGTCTTGAAGCTGTTCAGGTGTAGAAGTAGCATAAGGACCTCCTACAGCTACAGTTTTACCCCGTTTTTTAGCTTCTTTGATGTGGGATAATAAATCTTCTCGCTGAACGATCATTCCAGAGAGAATAACTAATTCAGCCCAGTCCCATTCTGATTCTTTAATTTCCCTAATATTGCGGTCTACTAATTTAAATTCCCACTCTTGAGGCAAAATAGCTGCTACCGTAATTAAGCCTAAAGGTGGTAATAAAGCTTTACGGTCTATCAGAGCCAAGCTTTTTTCAAATGACCAAAAACTTTTAGGGAATAAGGGATATATTAACAAAACTCGCATAAAAATCAATCAGCCTCACAAGACGATGAATAAATAAATTCTGATATTGCCATTTTTCCATAGAATAACTAGAAAGTTTAGCGCAGGTTATGTGCGGTTAATCTATCTTTTCTTCTCTATTTGCCAAATCCAGAGAGGCAATTTTGCTGGCTGCACTCTGTAACTGGAGAATATTAGTGGTTTGCTTAAGCAAGTAGATGGGTAAACAAGCAAAGATAGCAACTTGCCAAAAACTTAGATGCCAACCCATCCATAACCAAGACCAACTAGCTGAGTAGTAGGCAACATAGAGAAAAATGTAGAATAACTCATTACCGGCAATTAGCACATCCATAAACTGCTTATTTCCGTAATAAAAATTCAGTAGCCAGTTTTTTGACCAATTTGCCGTGTCTTTGTGACTGGAATTGCCCACCATGCCAGTGGCATAGATCAGGTAGTAGTGACTGCTAACATCCAAGGCAATTAGTAAGATAAACGCGAAGGCGTAGTTCGGATAAAGTTGAGCCAGAATCAGACAAAGACCTGCCGTAGCCGAGCGATCGGCTACCATGTCTAAGGCAGCACCAAAATTAGTGTTCTGGTTCAGGAGACGGGCAGCTCTACCATCGAATTCATCTAACATAAACCCCAAAGAGTAAAAAATAAGACACAACTGCCAGTGACTTAGAGTATGGCAGAGAAAACTAGCTAGATAAAGGATGATTCTGACATAACCGATGATATTAGGCAGAAAAAAAAATACTTTATTCATGTAGATTGCAAAATGAGCAAAAAATATCAAGGCGCGATCGCCAAGATCCAAACCTGAAGCATCTTGGCTTAACCAAGCAGATCCGCAATGAATTTCTCTGTCATTAAATAAGCTTCTTCATCAGTAAATTGCTGGGGAGGATGTTTCATAAAATAAGCAGACGGAGCGGTCAAAACCCCACCAATATTTTGTTCTAGAGCTAATTTACAACAGCGAATTGCATCGATAACCACTCCAGCCGAGTTAGGAGAATCCTCTACCGAAAGCCTTAGCTCTAAATTCATCGGTACGTCACCAAAAAGTTTGCCCTCAATGCGAATAAAACAAACTTTATTATCTTGTTGCCAGGGAACATAATCACTCGGCCCGACATGAATATTTTCAGGATCGAGTCGCTTGGCGATCGCGCTTTGAACAGCTTCAGTTTTTGACTCTTTTTTCGAGTTTAAACGACGGCGATCGAGCATGTTGAGAAAGTCTGTATTACCCCCTGTATTAATCTGATAAGTACGCTCGATTTTGACCCCTCTTTTTTTGCACAAATCTACTAAAGTTCGATGGCTAATAGTTGCACCAAACTGAGACTTGATATCATCTCCAATAATTGGGATATTCTTTCTGCTAAATTTTTCTGCCCAAAGAGGATTGCTGACAATAAACACGGGAACGCAGTTAATAAATGCAATTCCTGCATCTAAGGCACACTCAGCATAAAAAGAGGTTGCCTCTTCCGAACCGACAGGTAAATAGTTGACTAAAATTTCTGCCCCCGATTCCCTGAGAATTTGAACTACTTCTGCTTTCTCAGGTTCTGATTCATCGCTGACGACAAAGGTATACTTCTCTTCAGGACTATTCATATGTTCGGCTACGCCATCGAGGACTCGCCCCATATTTACCGTCACTCCAGTCCGAGGAATATCCTGACAAAAGACAGTAGTGCAGTTAGGAGGAGCAAAAATTGCCTCAGCTACGTCTCGACCAATTTTGCGTTTATCGATATCAAAAGCAGCTACTACTTCCATGTCGTAGGGTCGATAGCCACCGATATCCCAGTGCATCAAGCCAATCGCATCTTCGGCTTGTTTGCTTTTGTAATATTCTATTCCTTGAATTAAAGCACTAGCACAATTTCCCAGACCAACAATCGCGATTTTTATGATTTTCACTCCGATATTTTTTCCATTTTGGATTACATTATAAAGAACTATAACAGTATTATGCCGAGGGAATGACTAATTACACAACTCTAGTAGATCTTCTGCGCGATCGCGCTTCCTCTCAACCCGAGCGACTAGCTTATACTTTTTTGGCAGATGGTGAAACTGAATCTGGCAGTCTCACCTATCGAGAATTAGATTTGTGGGCAAGGGCGATCGCTGTTAGACTTCAATCTCTTGTTACTCCTGGCACTAGGGCTTTAGCGATCTATCCCTACCATGCTGGCTTGGAGTTTATTGCTGCCTTTATGGGGTGTCTATATGCTGGGGTAGTACCAGTTACCGATTATCCACCACAACAGAGTAAATCTTTATCCCAGTTTCAGGAACGGATTATCTCTTCCCAAGCTACTATCGTTCTGACAACACAAGCACTTTTAGAAGGCATTCATAGTCAATTAGCTACTCATCCAGAATTAGCCCCCAAATTAAAGTATTTACCCTGGATAGCTACAGAGAGGGTGTCTCTTGCTGCTGCCTCTGATTGGCAACAACCCCAACTCCATCGCGATTCCCTTGCTTTTCTTCAGTACACTTCTGGCTCTACAGGGACACCAAAGGGAGTAATGGTAACTCATGGCAATGTTCTTAACAATTCAGAAGTGATTTACCAAAGTTTCCAGCACAGTTCCGATACAAAAGTATTAATGTGGTTGCCTATGTTTCATGATATGGGGTTAATTGGTGGAGTAATGCAACCTCTGTATGGTGGTTTTCCGGTTGTGTTAATGTCTCCTCTTTCCTTGATTCAACAACCGTTTAATTGGCTGCAAGCTATTTCTCGCTATCGCATAACTACTAGCGGTGGCCCCAATTTTGCTTACGATCTGTTATGTCAGAAAGCCACTCCCGAACGACTGGCAAATCTCGATTTGAGCAGTTGGGATGTTGCTTTTTCCGGTGCCGAACCTGTTCGTGCCGAAACCCTAGAAAGATTTAGCCAAATTTTTAAGCCTTGTGGCTTTCGACGAGAAGCATTTTACCCTTGCTACGGCATGGGAGAGACCACTTTATTTGTTTCTGGGGGGAATAAAACAGATTCGCCAGTCATTATGTATGTTGATGGCAAGGCTTTAGAAGAAGACCGAGTTGTTCCTGTTGCCAAGGAACAAAAGGAAGCAAGAGCGGTAGTTAGCTGCGGTCGTACTTGGTTGGGCGATCGAGTTATTATCGTCGAGCCCAAATCCCTAACTCGGTGTCCGAACGGGCGCGTGGGAGAAATTTGGATTGCGGGCGCGAGCGTTGGTCAAGGTTACTGGCAACAACCAGAAGAAACAGAGCGCACGTTTAATGCCTATCTGAAAGATACCAACGAAGGTCCTTTCTTGCGAACTGGAGATTTGGGATTTGTTCAGGATAGCGAACTTTTTATTACTGGGCGAATTAAGGATCTGATGATTTTCTGGGGACGCAATTGCTATCCCCATCACGTCGAATATACAGTCCAAAATAGTCACCCAGCACTGCGCCCGAACTGTGGTGCCGCTTTTTCCGTGGAAGTAGGGGGGGAAGAAAGACTTGTAATTGCTCAGGAAGTAAAAAGAACTTATCTGCGAAATTTAAATGTAGATGAGGTGGTTGTGGCTATTTGTCGGGAAGTAGCGCAGCAGCATGTTGCCGATGTTTATGCAATTGTTTTGTTAAAAACGGGTAGTATTCCCAAAACCACTAGTGGTAAAATTCAGCGTCGTGCTTGTCGCCAGAATTTCTTAGAGGACGGTTTAAAGGTTGTCGGTGAGTGGCAACAGCAAGAAGGACAGCAGAGAAATATTACAGAACTGATGAGCCATTTTAACAACTGAGAAAATCTACACCAAAAGGGTTAAGAACTGAATCTAAATAATTAGACAATAAACTTGTTCTTTTTCCTCTTTTTCCGTTGCGATCGCCATAAGTTTTTTGTCCCCGTTTTGACCAACCATAAAGGCGATAAACATCTTCTTCAAAGCCTGATTCATCCAAGTAAACTAGATTACTTGACCCGTCAAGGATAACAATTTCACGTAAGTTTCTCAAAAAGCTGATTCGCTCACTATGCTTACGCTCACTGTATTTCAGTGTTTTTTTTACGAGTCAACTTCATTTGCTTGGTGGCATACCCAATAGCACTCGTATGCACTCCAAAATATTGC
>JBFRWK010000222.1:0-22274 GCA_051439545.1 Xenococcaceae cyanobacterium
GTGCCGTCTTTAACATAATCGGCGGTACGTTTATAGTCATCACCGTGACCGAATTCATAACCAGTACCGATCACTTTCATACCCAAGTCTTCAAAAGATGGAATTACGTGACGAGGACGTAGTCCACCAACCATCATCATTACAGTTTTGCCTTCTAAGCGAGGACGATATTGCTCGATAATTGCATCAATATCTTTTTGATATTGAGCAATTAATCGTTCAGCATTTTCTTGAATAGTTTCGTCAAACTGAGCAGCAATCTTACGAAGAGATTTAGCAATTTGAGATGGACCAAAGAAGTTATATTCTAACCAGCCAATGCCATATTTTTCTTCCATGTGACGGCAGATGTAGTTCATCGACCGATAACAGTGGATGAGATTTAGCTTAGCTAGGGGAGTCATTACAGTTTCGTTAAATGTACCGTCCCCAGAGAATTGACTGATTACTCTTAATCCGATCGCTTCGAGTAACATTCTACTGGGCCAAGCATCACCACCGATGTTATAGTCACCGATAATGTTCACATCGTAAGGACTGGGTTCAAATCCTTCAGGAAGTTTACGATATTCATCGGCTTTGGGTAATACCCAGTCACGAACTGTATCGTTAGCAATATGGTGTCCCAAGGATTGAGAAACTCCTCTAAAACCTTCGCAACGTACAGGAACTACTGGTTTTTTAGTTTCTTCGGCTTTCTTTCTCGCAACCGCTTCAATATCGTCCCCGATTAACCCGATGGGACATTCTGATTCAATGGTAGTTCCTTGGCTTAGAGGAAAGAGAATTTCCAATTCATCAATCAGCTTGGCTAATTTTTTATCACCACCGAAAACGATGTCTCTTTCTTGGAAATCGGAAGTAAACTGCATGGTACCGAAGGTATCTACCCCAGTTGTCCCAATGTAGTAATTACGACGACCTGACCAGGAATAATAACCGCAACCTACTGGTCCGTGGGAGATATGAACCATATCTTTAACAGGACCCCAAACTACCCCTTTGGCTCCTGCATAAGCACAACCACGAGTGGTCATTACACCAGGAACAGATTTCTTATTAGATTTTACGCCGCAATCCGAATTACCTTCTTCGTAAACGCCAAGGTGCTTAGAACGTTTTTTTACCGCCTTCTCTGGATAGGCTTCTAATACCTCTTTGATCAGTTCCTTATTTTTTTCAACAGTTGTCATGATGTTCTCTCCATATTGGTTATTAGTCATCGGTCATTGGTCGTTAGTGATTTGTAAACAGCAACTGTTCTAAAACACAGAAGACAAAGAACGAATGACAAAAGACAAACAGATAGAGGACAAAGAACAGCTACTATTTATTCTCTGTCCTATTTGCCAAATTAAACGGTTGCTGCTGCTTTTGCTTTATCAGCTGCCAGCGCTTTTTGGTACTCGGCATCAGAATCCATAAATCCGAATTCCACTAACAATTCTTCGAGTTCATCCATGCTGATGGGAGTGGGAATTACCAAATCTTTATTGTTGGAGATTTTTTCAGCTAAGGCACGATATTCACCAGCTTGAGGATGATCGGGTTCGTACTCAATCACAGTCATACGACGTAATTCTGCCCGTTGAACCACGTTGTCGCGAGGAATGTAGTGAATCATTTTAGTGCCTAGTTTGTCAGCCAAAGCTTCGATTAATTCAACTTCACGGTCAACTTTACGGCTGTTACAGATTAAACCACCTAAACGGACACCACCAGATTGGGCATATTTGAGAATACCGCGAGCGATGTTGTTTGCTGCATACATCGCCATCATTTCCCCAGAGGTGACAATGTAGATTTCTTGAGCTTTACCTTCACGAATTGGCATAGCGAAACCACCGCAAACAACGTCACCTAATACGTCGTAGGATACTAAGTCGATGTCTTCGTAAGCACCTTCTTCTTCGAGGAAGTTGATGGCAGTGATAATACCACGACCTGCACAGCCTACACCTGGTTCAGGACCACCAGATTCAACGCAACGGACGTTGTTATAGCCAGTGAGTAATACTTCTTCTAGTTCGAGGTCTTCTACTGAACCTCTTTCGGCTGCTAGGTGCAGAATAGTAGTTTGAGCTTTACAGTGCAGCATTAAGCGAGTGGAGTCTGCTTTAGGGTCACAACCGACGATCATGACTCTTTGAAGTTCTGAAAGAGCAGCGATGGTGTTTTGAGAAGTAGTAGATTTACCAATACCGCCTTTACCGTAAAATGCAATCTGTCTCATGGTTATTTCTAGTTAATTTTTGAGAGGTCAATGGAAATAAGTTAACGAAAGAATTTTCAGATGCCACAAAGTAAAAACTTGTGAAGTTTAGTAATGTTTAGCCTGGGGAATTGCGTCCCTGCGAATTCTCAAATCTTATCGGTTGTGGTCATCTAAAATATTCAAGATTAGTTAAGTTTGGAGGAGATCTTTACTGAATATATAGAGTAGAAAGGTTAAAATTCCTAAGATTGGCTTTGGGGGAGATCGCTCTCCGTGACGATGGGGATTAGGTGTAAACATTGTTTTTTAATCTTCTAGACTGATTCAACGGTTAAGCTAGGTAACACTCGGTCTTTGAGAGTAGCTTCGATCGCGAGTTTTAACGTCTCGGTAGAAGAGGCACAGCCGCTACAAGCACCTTTGAGAATGACTTTAACGACATCTCCTTCTACATCAAATAGTTCCATATCGCCACCGTCTTCGGCTAAAATAGGTCTAATTTCTTCGTCGATGACCCTTTGGATTAAGGTAATTTTTTGTAGATTAGTAAGAGTTTTTGCTGTTGGACTAGGGGAAGGTTGACTAGTTGTTGCAATTGCTGTTGCTACCTCGACACTTTTCTCTTGTTCGGCAGAAACTTCATAGATAAGATCGTCGATATCGGGTAAACAAGAGCTGCATCCGCCACCAGCTTTAACATAGTTGGTTACTTGTTCTGCGGTAGTAAGATTATTTTCGCGAATAATTCTGCGGATTTTTGTATCAGAGATACCAAAACAACGACATATAAGATTTCCTTCATCTTCTTCATGGTTGTCTAGGGGAATCCCTTTGTAGTTATAGATCGCCGCTTCTAAGGCTTCTTGTCCCATGACCGAACAATGCATTTTCTCTTCAGGTAAGCCGCCAAGAGATTCAGCAATTTCTTTATTGGTTAGCTTCAACGCATCTTCAACATTTCTCCCTTTGAGTAATTCAGTGAGGGCAGAAGAGGATGCGATTGCACTAGCACAACCAAAGGTTTGAAATGTAGCATCTTTAATGGTTTGAGTCTCTTCATCTATTTTGAGATGGAGTTTGAGAGCATCTCCACAGGCAATACTACCTACTTCTCCTGTGACAATTTCTTCTCCTTCCTGCTTCTCCGTAATCTTGCCTTGATTTCGGGGATTATGGAAGTGTTCCATTACTTTGTCTGTATAGTCCCACATGGTTTTTTGTTAGTAGTTAATAGTTAAAAGTTAATGGTAGGGGCAAACTGCCGTTTGCCCGTACAGTTATCAATTTATCTAGCGAGTACTGCTTCTTCCTGTTCTTTGAGCCAATCTGCATCATCGCTGTTGAAGGGAGAAAGCTCGCGGAGGCGATCGATAATACCTGGAAGAACCTCTAAAACGCGATCGATTTCTGCTTCGGTAGTGAAACGGGAGAGGCTAAAGCGAATTGAACCGTGCAATACGCTGTAAGGCAGTCCTAAAGCTCTGAGTACATGAGAAGGTTCTAGAGAACCAGAGGTACAAGCCGAACCAGAAGAAGCACAGATGCCAAACTGGTCGAGAGAGAGTAAAATTGCTTCCCCTTCAATATATTTGAAGCCAATATTAGTAGTGTTGGGTAAACGATTAGCTGGATCGCCGTTAATTACTGTATTGGCAATAGTCGAGAGAATGCCTTTTTCTAGCTTATCCCGCAATGTTTTTTCTCGATCGATATCTGCTAAATTGGCTTGGGCTAATTCAGCAGCTTTACCCAAGGCAACTATACCTGCTACATTTTCTGTTCCGCCTCTACGTCCTCTTTCTTGGTGCCCGCCAATTAGTAAAGGACGGAATCTAACACCTTTGCGCACATACAAAGCACCAATACCTTTGGGAGCATGGATTTTATGACCAGAAAGGGTCAGCAGATCGATACTGCTGTTTTTCATATTTAGGGGAATTTTGCCTACAGCTTGCACTGCATCAACATGAAATATTGCACCATACTCTTTAACTATTTGTCCGATCTGTTCGATGGGAAAAATAACACCAGTTTCATTGTTGGCATACATAACAGAAACTACTGCTGTATTGCCAGTTAAAGAAGCTTCTAGCTCATCTAAATCTAGCTGTCCTTTACTGTTGACTGAGAGATAGGTAACAGTGTAGCCATCTTTTTCCAGTCTTCTACACAGATTTAAAATCGCTGGATGCTCTACTTCTGTTGTAATAATATGTTTTTTATTAGGTTGAGCTTTGAGTGCGGCAATAATGGCTGCATTATCTCCTTCGGTGCCGCAACTAGTAAAGATAATTTCGGAGTCTTCTGCTCCCAAAAGTGATGCTACTTGAGTTCTAGCTGCTCTAACAGCGCGACCTACTTGTCCGCCAAAAGTATGCATACTAGAAGGATTACCGTAATAGGTACTTAGATAGGGTAGCATTGCTGCTAAAACATCTTCATCTATTTTGGTTGTAGCGTTATTATCGAGATAAATGCAGTCGTTCATTGCTCTCTTCTTATTAAATATTCCGTAACTTTTTTAGGGGAGCGGGATTTAAGTGTTTAGTAAAAGGTTTAATTTTTGAGAATAAGTATTAAACCAATTTTGCCAGTGTTGGTTCTCTTTTTTGGCTTTGAGTCTAGAGATGAGGCGAGCATAAGTTGCAAACCAGTTATCCCAATAGTTATCTTTAGTTATTTGAGTAGATTTAATCAAACTAGAGATAGTGGGAGTGCAACCATTAAAGGTGGGACAGCCTGCCATACATTGAGCGACTCCGTAAGAACCAACACAATCATTGCAGAGATTAGGATCGATGGAGAATTTACCGTTTTCTTTTTTAGTAATTGCCTCTGTAGGGCAGGAAGGCAAACATCGTTCGCAAGAGATACATTGGTCGGTAATGGTGTAAGTCATAGTCTTACTCCTATTTAATTACGATCTGGACTAATAAGGCTAGGGAAGCAACCACTATTGGTACTAAAGTTAGTTTGACAAGGAGGTATGTCGTAATAGTCAGAACAATTAATACAAAGACTGTGAGTAAGGGACAAAGTAGTGGGTTGTTTTTTGGTTACTTCTTGATAATCTTGAAACCAATAGCGATCGCTTTTTTTGTTTTTGTTGGAAGTGTTAATCATGGTTTTGTCCTTGGTTATTTGTATTAATGACTGGTGACCATTAACTAACGACTAACAGCAAACTTTTCTTCGTAATATTCCAGAGCAATTTTGTCGATAGTGTCGTAGCCTTGAACTGGCTCTACTCCAGCTTCTCTCAGCATTCCTTGTGGACAATCCCCAATTTTAGAAGCGAGTACGGCTTTACAATCTTTGATTGCACCGATAATATTGTCTAGGGTTGCTTCTTCGCCATAACCACCCTGACAGTAATGATCTACTTTGCGGTGTCCGACAAATTTAACTTCTACTCCATCCACTTCAAAGATTTGGAATTCTTTGGCATGACCGAAGTGTTGGTTAACTACGCCACCACCTTTAGTCGCTACGGCAACTAAGATTTTTTCGCCTCTGGGTTGTTTCTTAGCTGTTCTTGCCTCTTTAGCAGCTTTCATGGCATCTTTAATCTTGTTGATACCTGCATGAACTTCTTGGCGTTTTTCGAGGTTGTATTCGGGAGTCATCTCTAAGAATTTTTCTTTAGTAAATTCCTGAGAACGATCTTCACCTAATAAGCCTACCGCATCAGCACGACACTGCCTACAGTGGCGCATCATTTTCATATTACCCGAACAGCTATCTTGTAAAGCCTTTAACTCTTTGGGTGTTGGGCCTCTCTGTCCAGTCAAACCAAAGTAAGTACCGTGTTCTGGAGCAGAAATCAATGGCATTATATTATGGAGGAATGCACCTTTAGAACGAATTACTTCATCTACTTCTACTAAGTGTTCGTCGTTAATGCCTGGAATCATTACCGAATTAACTTTACAGAGAATATCGGCTTCTTGTAGTGCTTGTAAGCCCTCCATCTGACGTTCGTGAAGTAACTGGGCTGCTTCTACGCCTTTCCAACGTTTGCGATTGTAGCGTACCCAAGGATAAATTTTTGTACCTACTTCGGGGTCAACCATATTAATAGTAATGGTAACGTGATCTACGTTTAAGTCTTTAATTTGTTGAACGTGATCGGGAAGCATTAAGCCGTTAGTAGATAAGCACAGTTTAATATCTGGTGCTTTGTCGGCTACCAATTCAAAGGTACGGAAAGTTTGTTTGGGATTGGCTAAAGGATCGCCAGGGCCAGCAATACCTAAAACGGTCATTTGGGGAATTTTGCCAGCAATTACTAATGCTTTGTGGGCTGCTTCTTCAGGAGTTAGGAGTTCACTAACTACCCCAGGACGACTTTCGTTAGCACAGTCATACTTACGATTACAATAATTACACTGAATATTACAAGCTGGTGCGACTGCTACGTGCATCCGTGCATAATGATGATGTGCGTCTTCGCTGTAACAAGGATGCTTTTCGATTCTTTCTTGAATTTTAGGATCGATTGTTTGTTGGGGAGTAGTAGAAGTACAACCACAGCCTTTAGAAGATTTCTTGGCTTTTGTTGTAGATTCTGATGCTAGAGTGCTGGTAGTTGGTGACATTTAATTGAATTCCGCAAATAAATAAAATATATGGACCGAGACAGAAATTGAAAAATATTGGAATATCGAACTCTAAATTTCTCGTAAAAATAGATGTTAATTTACTGTTTACTGGACTTAAAATTCAGTTGTTCGATGACGTTATGAAAGTTATATCATTTGGATTTTGGCTGAAGCTAAAACTTGCACTCGGTTAGTTTTATTGAATTGCTTAAGCGGTACTCAAGTCCTCAAACCCTTAACCAATGAAGAGAAAAATTTTTTTATGGGTATGGGGTACTAGTATTTTAATGATAGGAGGTTAGTATTTATTTCTCCAGCCTCTGGTATTTATTCTACTCGACATCAAACCCAGTTGTGACTTGGGTTAGAGGCAATTATAGAGATTGATTTTATCTAAGAGTTTTTTCCACTCAATTTGTCTTTTGCTTTTCGTTTTTTGTTGGTTATACCCGTCCGTTTTTTGCGCCTGATACCAAGATAACAAAAAAATTAGATTTTGTATCAATTTTAACGATTTTTTTTAGAGCTATGCGCTAGTCGATTAAAAGTAATCGACTGACAAAGCATCAGAAGGGTAAGTAAATCTTTTTAAGAGCGATTTCTTAGATACTTTAAGAGGTAAAACAGTTGTTTCAGAAATTGCCTACTCTAGAAATCCCGTGAGTATAGCTTCTACGAACGTCGTGTAGACTGTCTAATCATAAATTGGATAAAGCGATCGCTCATAGCATCACTAGCCAACTGCGGAAGTACTAATTGTGTCAATCTGCCAAGTCCAAAAAGATTTACTTCAAACTGATATTGGGTTATAAGTGGTTTTAGGCGAAATCGTCTGGGTTTTAAGAGGAAAACCTTATAAATATCCCAAAGCAGAAATCATACAGACTTTAGAACTGATGTTACAAAGTTCTAAGTTTGTATTTGAAAATAGAACTATTATCTATCAAGCGATCGGACTGAGTAAAAATAGATATCTGTATCATTTAACTACTATTAATGGCTAAATGAAAATTTTTCTATACTTCTACTCGCGATCGCACTTTTTAGGAATTTTAAGTAGCGATCGCCTTGACTAGATTAGACTTATTGCCAAAAATACAACTAACTTTTTCTCATCGAGTTAAGTAGCCTCCGTTAATCCAAATCGTCTGTCCCGTAATCCATTGAGAACTAGGTAAGGCGAGAAACTCTACTACGGGAACAATATCGCTAATCTGACCGAGACGACCTGCAACAGCAAGATTAGAAGCAAATCTAGTTGTTTCGGGAGTTTCTTGACTGTGAAAGAAGGGTGTATCCACTGGACCTGGGGAGATGGTGTTAACTGTAATTCCTCGTTCCCCTAATTCCCGCGCCCCCATCCTGGTAATTTCTTCCATAGTAGATTTAGTACCAGCATAAGCCGAATAATTAGGAGCCATCCCTGCTAGCAGTGAAGTACCGATATTAATGATGCGTCCGTTATCGGCAATACGACGTGCTGCTTCTCGCATACAGTAGAATGTCCCGCGAGTGTTGATATTAATCATGCGCTCTAAATCTTCGTCAGTAACTTCGGCAATTGGCTTTTTGACAATTGCCGAAGTTACTGACCAGAATATCCAACCGTCCAAAATTTTCCAAGGCGGTGTCAAACGTCCGCATCACTGTTTCTGCTTGACCCAGATCGCCACTGACTAATGCAGCCTTTGCGCCTTGGGCTTCGACTAATCTAGCGGTTTCTTCTGCCTGGTCTTTGGTTGATTCGCGGTGATAATGCACCACCACATCCGCACCATGTCTGGCTAATGCCTCGGCAAAACCACGTCCTAAATTGGCTCTTGCGCCCGTGACAATTGCCACTTTACCCTCAAGTTCGCGATCGGAATCGGAGAGTGCTGTAGAAATTGGTTCGGATTGGCTTTGATCTTGAGCGATCGCCTGACCAGCAGCGATTGACCCTACTAAACCCGTAGCTCCAATTGCACCCAGGAATTTGCGTCTATTTGTACTCATGATAATTTTTTAAGATTTTGTTTATATTTTTCTAAATCATAGGTAAAGTTGGAGAACTAGGTAGTATCATCTAGATACTGAAACTACTAGACCTCGATCCATTTACCTCAAAAAGTTTGTAAAGTAATCGAGCCAGCTTGGCGAATGATTCTACCTTCGTATTCTAATCTGGCTAAAGCTCTTGAAATAGTTCTCGGAGCTAAATCTAATTCGGCAGCTACTTCTTGTAAGGGTTGGTCTAAATTTACAACGGTTTGATTACCAGAAGCAGTACGGTATTGCAGATATTGGAGTAACCTTAAATGAGCCGACCTAATCTGGAGCAATTCTAAACTAACTTCAAAGGACTGAATTTTACTAATTAGCTTGGCTCTCAAATCCTCAGCTAGCTCTGGATAAGCATCTAGAGCTTCGAGCAGTAACGGTTGAGGATAAGCGATCGCTCTTGATTCTACCTCTGCTATGGCGGTACAAGAGTAAGCATTAGAAATAAAAGTATTTTCCCCCAAGCTTTCACCGCTTCTGGTAACCTGCAAAACTACCATTCTGCCTTCGATGGTATAGCGAACCAATTTAACTCGCCCACTGGCAACTACAAAGAAATTACTCTGGCGATCGCTTGAGTCATTCATTCTATCCATAAACAGCTATAGATGGTTGTTTTGCCCAATCCATAATTAAAAAATAGCAATAATCGTTTAAAAATCAGGTCTTACTACATTGGGAAAGCAAATAATTGTCCTTGGGTTGGCTCATTTGTTTAATAAATAGCGATCGCTTGATAGATTAAACCACAAAAGAAACTGGAGGAGGTTTGTCATACCCCTCCAGAAAAATCGCGGAATTCGATTTTCGTCTCGAATCCGTACTTCAATTAAATTAACATTAATTCCCACCAGAAGACTTGCTCGGACTTTTAGGTAAACCAGATAGTTTAAACTCGATCGCATTGTTAATCAGAGAAGCCAATTTTGAGTTCATCACCAATGTGGATTATTTTTCCTTGTTCGGTGACGGGCAAGCGCGTGTTGATTGCCAAGCGGTAAAAGTGGTTAAATCGCGATCGCTCTGTCCATTCGGGTAAAGTTTCCCGCCGTTTAGTTACAAAAGTTTTTTGGAAGTCTGGGTAAGCTTCGCCAGTCTTAGAATCACGAGTAATCACGACGCAGCGTTGACAGGGTTTAATGCCTGCAAACTTTACATCTCCAATCTGAAAATTAACCGTCTTCTCTGCTTCTGTAAACAGTCGATCTTCCCAAAAGGCAGGGACTCCTGAAATTTCGATATTAGAGCGAAAACGCAGGCGTACTTCTTCAACGTCGAGTCCAGGATACCATGAGGCGATCGCTTCTAGTGTTTTTGTACTGATAATAGTTGGGCCAGGAGATAGCGTATCGTCGGGAAATCCTGTTTCGAGGTTTTGCCTTATTTCTACAGGAAAACCAAAGTATTTACCCAAACACGCTTCAATTGCTTCACGTTCTTCCTCAATGTGAAACTTTTCTGCACTATCTGTTCCCTGTATCTGCAATGAAACCATATTGGTTTCGAGATTGAACTGCGATCGTATGGCATGAACAAAAGGGTTACGCTTACCATTGACGAAACGACCCGATCGATCGAAGATAGCAAACTCGCGATCTCGCTTCAGCGCACCACTTCTGAGAACTTTTATCTTCTCAATGCTAACTCTATCTAAAGATTTAATTGGATAAATAAACAGTTTGGCAACGTAGGGAATCATATCAGTCATAAATAAAAGGCTTCGCCTAGCTATAAGCTCTAAGTTTTAAGCTATAAGCTTTATGATAAATAACCAAGTACAAAAAAAACTGGAGTAGGCTCGTCACACCCCTCCAGAATTATTACGGAATTTAATTGTTGTTGCGGAAATCTGTTTCTGTCTCCAATCCGTATCTAAATTAACATTATTATTTAGCTGAGTTTGATATGTTCCCTAGGGACAACTTAAGAAAATCGTAACGATTGCTACAAAGCATACACCATCTGAGTTCTAACAAGATGACCTTTAGTTGTCTTCTGAGTACCAAATTTTTGACTGTTATATCTCTTTAAAATACCTAGTCTCACTAGGTTAGAAAAAATATGATCTTGAGTACCAAATACTCATACCTCTACCAAACAATACTCAGACCTGTTGAGAAATATACTAGTAGCTATACCCCAAGAAAAACTTATCGGTCGGGCAAAGCCTTATCTACTCTTGGTTTCTAATTTATGAGTGCAAATTAATCAATCTAATCAATCTAACCCTTGTCGGTTTCTGAAAACAAAATTGGGGCTATTGATATAAGCATTATATAAAGTTTGTCATTAGTAATTTAACTAACAGCAAACGACGAAAGGCAAAAGATAACCTCTCCCATCAAAACAATGCAACAGCCGTTAACTATTAACAGACAAAGAGAGAGAACACACAGCAAACAAAATAAATTGTTAGCAGATATGTTTTGGCTAACAACTCTCTGGACAGATTTTAAGATTATCTTTGAGCGCGACCCCGCAGCCTCTAATTGGCTAGAGGTACTGATATGCTACCCTGGCGTTCATGCGTTGGCATTACATAGAATAGCTAACTGGTTGTTGCGAAACCGAATTCCTTTACTACCCCGTTTTTTATCTCACTTGGGAAGATTTCTCACTGGGATTGAAATTCATCCTGGTGCAACTATTGGTAAAGGAGTATTTATAGATCACGGAATGGGGGTAGTTATCGGCGAGACTACCATAATCGGAGACTACTGTTTAATTTACCAAAACGTTACCCTAGGGGGAACGGGTAAACAAACAGGAAAACGTCATCCGACTTTAGGTAACAATGTCGTAGTCGGTGCGGGTGCAAAAGTTTTAGGAAATATTAATATTGGTAGTAATGTTCGGGTTGGTGCAGGTTCGATCGTGCTGCGAGATGTACCAGATGATTGTACGGTTGTAGGAGTTCCAGGACGTGTAGTCTCTCGTACTGGTCATGGCTGTCCCCTCGAACACGGCAAACTACCCGATCCAGAAGCTAAGATAATTCGCTCTTTACTAGAGCGGATCGAGAATTTGGAACAACAGATACAGAAATTATCCCTCTATCAACCTCAAAATCATGTATAAATTCACTCGCCCTGATACCTTTGTCAGTCAGGTAGCCAAAATCCATCGTAGCGATCGCTGGAGCGTCTATCGTCGCCTGCAAGAACTAAATATTCCCTGCTGGTGTCCCGAAGATGGAACGCTCTGGGTAGAAATCGACCGTTGCATTCATGCTATCTTACTCCGCAGTACTATACAGCAATTCGTTAGTACTCGCTCCGAACTAACCGACTGGTTAGAGCGATGCTGGTCAACAGAAGTTTTATCTACATCTAATAACTAATAATTAGGAATTCAAACTCATGACACAAACATTAGTAGTTCAACCTTTTGGAGAAGTCGCCAATAATCCAATTGGTTTAGACAAAGAAATCGTAATTTCCGTCTGTGAAGGCTTAAATCTTGCTCTAGCTAGTTTTCAAGCTTTATATATTCAGTACCAAAAGCATCATTTTGTAATTGAAGGTTCGGAATTTTATTCGATTCATCAATATTTTGAAGAAAGTTACGAAGCAGTTCAGGGTCATACCCATGATATTGGCGAACGTCTAAATGGTTTAGGAGGTACTCCTGTAGCAAGTTTTAGTAAATTAGCCGAACTCTGCTGTTTTACTCCAGAAGACGATGGTATTTTTGACTGTCGCCAAATGATTAAACACGACTTGGCTGCCGAACAAAAAATTATTGAACTAATTCGCCGTCAAGCAGCCCAAGCAGAGAGTGTAGGCGATCGCGCTACTCGTTATTTATACGAACAAATTCTACTAGCCACCGAAGAAAGAGCTTTCCATCTCGATCACTTCTTGGCTGAAGATAGCTTGACTCTGGGATTTGTTGGCAAATAAATCATTAGTCGTTAGTCATTCGTTATTCGTCATCGGTTTTTAGCAATTACTACTTGCTACTACCAATTTTAACCAAAGGACGAATGACTAATAAGCAAAAAAAAATTGACAGAGAGCAAAGAGCGTGGAATTCAATTGGGAAATTACGGAATTAAGTCAGTTTTTACAAGACGAGTTAACGGTATCCTCCGCCGACATTTCTTTGGTTCTGCAAAAAAAAGAGGAATTAAATGCACCCATCCCAATGCTTCTTTGGCAATACGGTTTAATATCCCGCTCAGAATTAGACCGCATCTTTGATTGGTTGGAACATAGATTGCCGTTAATACTTGTAAAGATCGAGGAGTAGAATTATTATGTCACTGATTCAGATTAACGATACAACTTTAAGGGATGGAGAACAAGCAGCAGGCGTTGCTTTTACCGTAGCCGAAAAGGTTGCTTTTGCTAAGGTAATGGATGCGATCGGCGTGCAGGAACTTGAAGTAGGCATACCTGCAATGGGAAGTAGCGAAGCACGAGCAATTAGAGAAATAGTTAAGCTGGGTTTACAGACTAAGCTTACTGGTTGGAATCGTGCTGTTCGTTCGGATATAGATGCTTCTCTTGCTTGTGGTTTACAACGGGTACATATTTCTGTGCCTGTATCAGAAATCCAAATTGCCGTTAAGTTTCAAGGCAACAAAAGGCTAGTCTTAAATCGACTGCAAGAGGCAATTTTTTATGCTCTAGAACGTGGTTTGTATGTTTCGGTTGGTGGCGAAGACTCTTCTCGTGCCGAGGAAAGCTTTTTACTCGATGTAGCCTTAGCTGCTCAACAATGGGGAGCATCCCGTTTTCGTTTTTGCGATACGGTAGGCATCATCGATCCTCTAACTACTTTTAAAAAGGTACAGGATTTAGTCAGTAAGCTAATCATTCCTGTAGAAATGCACACCCATAATGACTTTGGTATGGCAACAGCCAACGCCTTAGCAGGAATAAGAGCGGGTGCGAAATCGGTTAATACCACTGTCAATGGTTTAGGAGAAAGAGCGGGCAATGCTGCTTTAGAAGAAGTAGTCATGGCACTCAAGCGGATCTATGGAATCGATCTCGGTATTGATACTAGTAAATTCAAACAAATATCAGAGTTTGTAGTTGCAGCTTCTGGTTGTGATGTTCCCCCTTGGAAAGCGATCGTCGGTAAAAATGCTTTTGCTCACGAATCTGGTATCCACGGTCATGGAGTGCTACAAAATCCTGCTACCTACGAACCTTTTAGTCCCGAAGAAGTAGGAAGAGAACGCAGTTTAGTAATTGGTAAGCATTCTGGTAAACACTTAGTTAATAACTTTTTAAAACAATATGGAATTGCTCTGTCTCCAGCAGAAACTCGATCGTTTTTAGATGCAGTGCAAGACATATCAGTTGAGTTAAAACGCAATTTAACTCCAGACGAATTATTCAAACTAATCCCCAACAGTTAGTCTTTTGTACCCTGTTATCGTTCATTTGGCTCAAAGCCAATAACTAATAACTAACCACTAACGACTAACCACTAACGACTAACCACTAACTACCACTAAAACCTATGAAAGTAATGTTACATAAAAACGATCTCGGACATTTATCAGTATATGTCCCGAAAAAAGATTTAGAAGAAGAAGTAGTCGAGCAAACCGCTACTCCAGAAGGTCAAGTTTTAACCCTAGCTAATGGTTGGCAGTTGTCTTTCAAAGACATAACAGATGATATGAAACTTCCACAAACTTTGAATGCGAAACGACTGTAATCCAGGTTTCAGTCAATGGAAACGTTGACTGTCTTTACGGTTGGTATTCATTTCTCAATTAGAGCAGTCAATACTAACTGTAAACAACACACAACATAGTGGAGATTAAACTGTCATGTTAAAAGCATCTGATATCATGACCCAAGACGTAGCTACTATTCGTGGTTCGGCAAAAGTAGCAGAAGCTGTTAAGTTGATGAAATTCAAAAACTTACGGGCTTTAATTGTTACTTTACGCAATAACCAAGATGCCTACGGAATCGTTACCCACACCGATGTTGTCAACAAGGTAGTGGCTTATGGTAAGGACGCGGATAATATGCGCGTCTATGAAATCATGACTAAGCCTTGTATTGTAATTAATCCCGATTTAGGTGTTGAATATGTTGCCCGACTATTTGCTTTAACAGGTATTCGGATCGCACCCGTAATCAAGGGAGAATTACTAGGGATTGTTTCAGAAGCCGATATTTTATATAAAGGCGATTTTCTGGAAAATCCCAAAGTGCCTTTGCTGCGTCGAGAATTAGACAAAGCAATCGAAGAAGCGATCGCGATCGCTAAAGCTAAAGGTGCAACTTCAACTGAGTGCATCGATGCTTGGGCTTTAGTCGAAGATCTGGAAGCAGAAGCAACTTATCAAGAAGGAGCAAAATCGCCAGATACTACTCCTTTCCAACAATTTTGCTTAGATAATCCAGAAATTTTGTCTGTTCGTCACGAACAGGCTCAACCCGCGACCGCTTAACAATTTAACTTAGTAGGGGCATTCTCTATAAATGTCTCTACTTCTTCAATGAAAGGAGAACACTCATGGCTACATTAACTGGTTTAACTAAAGGCGGATTGACTTGGGAACCCAAATTTGTCACAGAAATTAACAAAGATACTTGTCTTGGCTGTGGCAGATGTTATAAAGTCTGTGGTCGTAATGTCTTGATGTTACAACCAATGAATGAATTTGGCGAATTTATTGATGAAGATGATGACGATGATATCGAACGCCAAGTAATGACTATTGCTAATCCCGAAAATTGTGTCGGTTGTGAAGCTTGCGCTCGTATTTGTCCTAAAAAATGTCATACTCACCAGCCTTTGCCTGCATGACCAAGATTAGCGATGAAATAAGAAAAACGGACAGCCAAAAAAACTTTCTACTTTCTTTTGCTGTCCGAGATAAATTTTTCTTGCTTCTACTCCTGACTCTAATTTTGATGTTCGATGCGATCGTTCGTCAACCAAGTTCAGAATTATTCAAATCTCGCTCTTGTCCTGAAATACCAGTAGCAAGATGACTTGAAAATTTTCCTTTAGACTTTAGGTGGTTGGAGCAGAAGCAAGAAGATCGTAACCAACTCCAAACAAGAACTATGAATAATTTAGAACGTATTCGCAACGAAATCACTACCATCTTGCTTCTCATCATTACTCTTGCTTTTACCACCAGCAATCTTACCCCAGAGGTATTAGAACACAACTCATTGGAACACAACTCTTTGGCTGAGAAATTGCCCTTAACCGAAGCGATTAATTAAACCCATAACCAGATCTACTAACAGGAGTTAAAATCATGAAAAAAATCGGTATCTTTTATGGCAGTACTGCTGGCGTAACGGAAGAAATTGCCCAAAAACTAGCAGAACAGTTTGATGAAGACTTATGCGAACTCTATAACATGGAAGAAGATTTTGACGATTTTGATGATATGCTGCAATATGATTATTTGCTGCTAGGCTCTTCTACATGGGGTTCGGGAGAGATCCAAAATGATTGGCGCGATCCTCTAGTAGATATGGAAGACGAAAAACCTGATTTTACAGGAAAAACCGTTGCTCTGTTTGGCGCAGGAGACTGTGGTACTCACGGCGAAAATTTTGTCAGTGCTTTAGGAACTTTGTACGACTATTTCACAGAAGCAGGTGCAACTGTAGTCGGCTCCGTGCCTACTGATGATTATACTTTTGATTATTCTTTTGCAGTACGCGACGGTAAGTTTGTAGGATTACCTATTGATGAAATTAATGAAAGTGACAAAACCGAAGAGCGGATTGAAAATTGGGTTAACAATCTGCGTTCTTATTTTCCTAAGTAATCAAAAATAAATCATGCAAACTATTCAAGACAAGCTTTCCTGGTGTGATGTCGAACCAGAAGTAAAACAATTATTGCTTTTAGCTAGCGAAAATTGGGAATATACAGATTTAGCGGAAAAATACATCAGGGAAGCTTTATTTAAGGCAGATAATGACCTCGACGTTTTAGTTGGAGCGTATCGTTTCTTTTTCTACAAACATCAACCTTCAACCGCACTATCAATTGCTCAACAAGTTCTACAGCTAATTGCGACTAAAGAAAATTTACCAGTTGAGTGGTCGCAACTCAAGCCAATTTTGTTAACTCGTAAAGAAGAACCATCAATTCGACTTTACCTCAATGCCTATGCTGCAAAGGGGTTAATTTTGGCTCAATTAGGAAAAATTGAACAAGCCAAACAAATCAGTCAGAGAGTTAAAGATATAGACGATACCCGCCAGTTTTGTGCTACTACCGTCTTTGAAGTTCTTACAAAATCTGCTGATGAAGAGGATGAATAAACACTAGGGAGCAATCAAAAACTGTACGGATCAACGGTGAAGCAGTGCGGTCTTGGGGGTTGCCCCCCCGAAGCAACGGCACGAACCCGAAGGGCAGTTGACCCCTAACCACTAACTACTAACCACTAAAAACAAATGACATCAACTACTGATAACCAACGCCAAGAAGAATATTTTAAATTAATCGATCGCTTACTCCGTTGCCCTAATGGTAAAGAACCAGAGATTTTAGATGCGAGTGCAGATTTGATTGATGAAAATTTGATCAGAACTATTATGCAAGTAGCAACAATTATGGCACACGAAAATAACCAAGAAGGCTCAAAATTTCTAATCTTTATCGCTCGTCAGCTTGCTAGAGAATTGGGCTTATATCCAGAATTATCAACTGAGGCATAATTTTATTCGATGTCTCATTTTTAGTTATTAGTTATTAGCTTTTAGCTTTTAGCTACTAGTATTCAACTTAAGAAAGATGACAATAACTAACAGACCGAGCGAAACCACAGAGATATGGTTGCAACAAAAAGGCTACAGTACCGAAAACTTAGATGAGCGAGTTGATAATGGTGGAACAGCCTTAATAGTTGCTAGTCGAGAAGGAGAAATCGACATCGTCCAAGATTTACTCGCTAACGATGTTAATATCAATCTCAAAAATAATGATGGTAATAACGCTCTCTGGTTTGCTTGTTTTGGTAACAATCTAGATTTGATGGAATTGCTCATTAATGCTGGTATCGATCTTGATAACCAAAATGATAACGGCGTAACTGTATTAATGTATGCTGCCTCTTCAGGCAAAACAGATGCAGTCAAACTGTTGTTAGAAAAAGGAGCAGCTCCTCATCTGAGAAACTTAGATGATTTTAGAGCGATCGATTTTGCCAGCACCATTGAGATTTTGAATATGTTGCGTGGGCTGAGAAGTAGCAAGTAGGAAATAGTGAGTAGTAAGTAGCAAGTAGCAAGTAACGACTAACTAATGACCATTCAACAATTAGAAACAGTTGGCAAAGAATTTCACGATGCTACTAAGCATTCTCCTTTATCGGTAATGCTCGATCCTAATTATGTGGATGCGTCAACTCAGCCTACTGCTTTTAAAAGTTATCCTCATTTTTATCGTCGCTTTCCTTTAGAGGAAAATAATCCCGTACATAATTTTATTCGTTTAACTAGTGCGATTACTTTTGAAAAAAAGTACAAATATGATTCCTATCAGTTGAGAGTCAATCCCTCAGCAGGGGCATTATATCCTACAGAAATCTATGTTCAAATTCGGGGAATAAAAGGTGCGATCGATGGAATTTATCATCTAGAAGTAGCGACTAATTCATTGACTTTGATCTATGAGTTAATTGATGATGGTTTAGAAAGTTATATCTTACCGAATTGTTTGGTTAAAGGTTTTATATTTCTAGTTAGTTGTGCCTATTATCGTTCTAGCTGGAAATATAAAAATAGAAGTCTGCGATATTGTTTTTTAGATAGTGGACATCATTTAGGCGCGATCGAGGCTTCTGCTTATTTATACAACAAAGCCATTCAAGTTATCTTTGATTTTGATAAACTTGCACTTAATAATGACTTGGGTTTTGAAAATAAAGAATTTGTTACTGCTGCGGTGATTTCTGGAGAAATTAAGCCCAAAGTTATAAGAAAATTAAGATTAAAATTACCTTTTGTTTCCCCTACAGACTATTTTGAAATAAATCCTTTTATCGAAGCAGGATATAAAAATACAATTTTAAATTCCCCAAATACTAATTTATCTTTTAATAATAAAATCGAAAATAAAACACCAACATTTAATTGTCAGGAAGAATTATTTTTACAAACAATTATAACCAGGCGATCTGCAAGAGCTTTTAGAGGTGGATCGATTTCTCAGGCTGAATTGCAAAAAATTTGGTATTGCCTAAAACAATCTTTACCTACAGTAAATAAAGAACAGATCGAAATATATTTAATTATTAATTCTGTTGAAGGAATGGAGTCGGGTTTATACCGAGAACTTCAGTTAATTAAAACTGGTGATTTTAGCGATCGAGCCAAGTATTTATGCGTCAATCAAGCATTAGCTAGAGATAGTGCCATAACTTTATTTTTAACCTCAACTTATAATAACTATCAAACAGCTATGCAATATGCTGGCTGGCTTGGACAAAGACTTTATTTAATTAGTAATTATTTAGGTATAAGCTGTAGCGGAATTGGAGCTTATTACGATGATGAAACTCAAGAATTTTTAGGTACGAATAAAGATATTTTATATGCCCTGGCGATCGGACGTTAGCAATTATCTCTTTACTAAAAACTAAAAATATAGTACTTGATTTTGATAATGAATCGGGTTAATTTCAAATACGGATAATTGAATGAAATAAACCGACTTATTGCCATAGAAAAAAAACTGATTACTGATTAGGTGATTACTAATTACTTACTACTCACTACTCATTATGAGTATTCAACCGAACTCGATCTAAGAGGGATCTAGGCAGTCAAAAATATTAACTTTTATTTCTAAATTCAATATTTACGTTCATCGTTACTCCCAAGTTCTAACATTAACTGTTAAGTCGATGATTTTCTAAAAAAGCGATCGCTTCTTCGGTCTGAAGTCGAAGTTGAGGTACGTCCCCGACTATTAAAATCCACCTCTGGTCAATTTTTTCTAATTTCCATCTCTGATTTGCTTCTAGGGGTAAAATCTGCCAACGGTTTGATTGTTGAGTTTGACAAATAAATCCCCAGTTTTCAGCTTGAATGATGACAAGATCGCTCACTTTAAAATAGAGAAAGAGTAAATTATTTCAATTTTACTACATGAATATACTTGATTTGACTGAGGATAATCTAAGTTTTTAGTCAGCGGTACACCGCCACTTCCCCCTTCTCGTCGCGGACTTGTAAAAGCAGTCTAAACTGCAATTATTTGAGTATACCACTGTTCCAGGATGGAGAACTGATATACGGTCAATAAGTGTTAGCAACAACTGCTTTTTTTCATCTCTTAATTCGATCCTTATATTTTGGTAATCAAGTCTAAGTACTACCAAAATTTTGGTAGCAAATTTAGCTGCTTATACCGAGGAAGCAAAAAAATCAAATTGCTTAAAAGATATATATAAAAAACCAAATTATAATTTTGTCTAAAAAAATATATCATAACAATCGAGTTTAATTGTACTACAAAAAAAAATTATTGCTCGTTCTAACATCGATCTGAAATATAAAATAAAGAAGAGAAAAACTACTTTCGCGATCGATAGTTTTCAACTAGCCTGGTCCGCTCTAAAATAAAGCCCCGCGTCGTGCAGATTAGGACTTTAGATAAGTCAGAAATCAAAAGCAGTTGAGCTAGGTAAAATCAAATAAGTACTTACTAATTAATTATATAAACCACTCAAAAATTTGGGGATTTTATTTAAACAAATTTTCCCAAAAAAAATCTTGTTATTAAACTTGTTAAAAATCGATCGCAAAGCTAATTTATCGTAACTATTTATACTTTATCAAGATACAAATTAAATTACTTTAAAAGAATAGAATAGTTTCAGAAAAAATCCTAAATGCCACTAATTAGGAGGTAGAGAATTTGAGCGTTCCAGAAAACAACAATGCGTCTGTCCATCATGTCGTCATTATCGGTGGAGGATTTGGCGGGCTTTATGCAGCACAAACTCTTGCTAAAGCACCAGTTAAAGTCACCTTAATTGATAAACGCAACTTTCATATCTTTCAGCCATTACTTTACCAAGTAGCTACTGGTGGTTTATCCCCCACTAATATAAGTTCTCCTCTGCGAGGAATCTTAAGACGCAACAAAAATATTGAAGTGCTGATGGGAGAGGTGAACAACATCGATACCAAACAGCAAATAGTCCAACTAAAATATAGAGAAATTAGCTATGATTCTCTAATCGTTGCTACGGGTGCTAGTCACCAATATTTTGGCAATGAAGAATGGGCTAACCAAGCACCAGGCTTGAAAACGATCGAAGATGCTTTAGAAATGCGCCGTCGTATTTTTATTGCCTTTGAATCGGCAGAAAAAGAAACAGATCCCAAAAAACGCCAGGCTTGGTTGACGTTTGCAATCGTCGGCGGCGGCCCGGCAGGAGTTGAGTTAGCCGGAGCATTAGCCGAATTAGCTCACGGCACTTTAAAAGAAGATTTCCGTAATATTAACACAAAAGAGGCAAAAATTATCTTAGTGCAAAGCCCAGATAGAATTTTGCCCTCTTACTCTCCTTATATATCTGCCAAAGCTAAAGCTTCTTTGGAGCAGTTAGGAGTAACAGTCATGACTGGTACTAGAGTCATTAGAATGAATCGGCACGAAATTACTGTTCGTCGCGATGATGAAGTCGAATCAATTCGAGCCAGAACTATCTTGTGGACTGCGGGGATGAAAGCCTCGCCTATGGCTCAAATACTGGCAGAAAAAACTGGCGCGCCTCTAGATAAAACTGGACGAGTAATAGTCGAGCCAAATTTTAATGTGCCAGGGTCTGAAAATATCTTTGTCATTGGCGATCTTGCTAATTACTCTCACCAAGAAGGAAAACCTTTGCCTGGTGTAGCTCCAGTGGCGATGCAGTCGGGAAAATATGTTGCCCGTCTAATTAAAAGTCGCCTCAAGGGAGAGACAATTTCACCTTTTAGATATCAAGACTGGGGTAGTTTAGCCGTAATCGGCAAACACGCTGCCGTAGTGGAGATGCGTGGCTTAAAACTATCTGGATTCTTAGCTTGGGTATTCTGGATGTTTATTCACGTCTTTTACCTACTGGAATTTGACAATAAATTAATTGTGATGATTCAGTGGGCTTGGAACTACTTTACTAGCGGTAAGGGAGCGCGGATGATTACTGCTCCTGGAGAACAACCTAATGTTCAACTCGAAGACACCCCTCCTGCACCCGTGCCGTATGAGGTTTAATTTAAAGGCGATCGACAACCTTTAGAAAAACTCTTCTATTTGGTAACAATTAGTAACAGTAGTTGCTAAGGGGCTACAAAAAACCTTCTCAAATCTGCCCAGCCTTTGCCACCGTGCGGGGTAAAAGTCCTTAGTTTAAGTATCTATGTATAAAATCCCGCACGGTGGCAAGCCAAAATCAATAATTTTACTGATGA
>JBFRWK010000223.1:0-5533 GCA_051439545.1 Xenococcaceae cyanobacterium
GTTTCAAGAGGTCAAGTTTATCGATCGACTTTAACCATTCCACCAGATCGGCTGCTTTTTTGAGTCCATATCGTTTTGCTAGTTTGGTTTTGGATAGACCCTCGTAGGTAGCGATCGATCTTCCTCGCTCATTGACTAAAACTGTTTTCTCAACTACCTCAGTCTTAGTTACCACTGCTTCGGGTTTCCCTAAAACTAAGGCTGGTAGGGAAGGATTGATGATTGCTAATGCTGAGGAAGCTGCCATTAACCTTTCTTGTGCTTCTTCTTGAGTTTGAGCAGGGATGACTTTCTCTACCGCATTAAGTAAACTTGTTCTTACTTCTTTGGCAACTTCAGAATCTCTTAGCAGCATTCCCAAGCGTAAGGCTGCTCTGGGTGTCCAGATAGCTACTCTTGTTGTGGCTGAGGGTAGTGAAAAGACTTCACTACCTATACTGCGTAAGGCTTTCAGGTTTTTAACTCCTCTCACCTGACGCCACCCATCACTGAGGAATTCATCTCTATGTTTCTTACTGGCGTGACGCACTACAGAAGATTCCACTTCGTAGTAAGAAGCTATTTCTTCCGTCGTAGTTACTCTTGTTTTGTCTTTCCAAAGAGCAACCAGTAAAGTTTTTACCTTGTTGAGAATTAGTAATGAGCGTTCATCATTCAACTCTTCTAGCTGCTGTTGACGAAGAGTTTTTGACTCGACAAAGATTGATTCGGATATGATAGACATAGCCAATTACCTTGATAAAGTGTAGGTTTTGGTCACAGGCGATCGCCAACTTTGGACAGGGCGCGATCGCTATTTATTTTGAGAAAATTGTCAGAGTTTTACGCAGTTTTGGCAAGAGAGGCTTTGAGGTTAATTGTGAGCCAAAGGCTATTTACCCACAATTATTCCAGCACATAGTCAATTAGGTCATTGGGCGTACAGGATTGAGAGCTAAGTTTAGTGATGGCTTCGCAGAGCCTTGCTAAAGCTTCACCCCCAATTTCTGGCAATTGATCGTTATTTTTGAGCTTAGAAATACTAACTGGATTCATGCCCAGTTCCTGAGCTAAAGCTTTGTTCGTAATTTTCCGATCTGCCATAACCGCTCTGAGCTTCCAAAGAACTTTTGCCACGCGCCACTCACATAAAACTGCATTCATAAGTATCTCCTAAAGCGAGCAACTTTTAAACTATAGCCTACAAAGCTCTTAAAATTAACTTATAAGCTATTTGTATCAATAAATAAGCTTTAAATAATCGACTTATATAGCCTAATGATTGATTTAAATAAACTACTAGGCTATAGTAGGGACATAGCTGAGGAAACAACCCGCCTCACTCTTGACCAAAAATCCAGAGGTTGTTCACTAATTACCCACGAACTTTCAACACACAACATAGTCCTTAGACATGATTTCCAGGCAGAGCATCGAGGTCTTTCTGACTAGGTAAAGAAGCTGGACAAAGCAATCGAAGGATCTTCTCAATTTCTAATTCTCAGGTAATTCCTTCTTTTTCAAAGAGAAGGCTTCACCTAATAAAAAAGAGAGCAACTTCTTACCTTTGCTCTCTCATCAAAATTAAACTTAGTTACCATCATGACACAAACTAAATTAATTCCAGAAACCAAATCTCAACAATTCACTTGTTTGACTTGTCCTAACTTCGAGAACTTTAACGGAGAAAGAGGTCGTGGTCTTTGCAAGTATCATGACCAAGTTGTCTTTGAACATCATCAATCAAGAAATGAATGTATATCTGCATTGGAAAGGGAATCAGCAAAGCACCTGAAGACTTATGAACTACCAGAGGATATCCCTCCTTGTGAGTTTGAACCTGGTGAGAAGGTTAAAGTTATCGATGAAGGAGAAGACAATCATGAGGAGTGGTCTTCTTTCGTTGTTATTACTAAAGTAATCAACCCGAACCGCTTTAGTTCTACTGAATCTTACTTAAATCAACCTAATTGGTACTTTTTACTTGCTTCGATAGATCGACCTAATCCCAATATGTTCTGGGTAGCTGAGAGTGAAATTTGTCATGCCCATCAATCTCACCTAATCGATACTTCAGAACCTTTCTAAATCTAATAGCAGAGTTGGTTTAAATCCTGGCTCTGCTTACGTTTCAGGAAGGAATCACCATTGCATATATCAAAGATTTTAATCTACAAATATACTACTATATTATGAACTCTCCTAAAGTTACTGCTATTAATAATCGTCCCCTCTCCAAGAAGTTCAGGAGATCGATCGCGGATATACTAGCTGACTTTTCTAAACCCATACCAGCCAGATTAGTTAGCAAAAAACCTGTCTTCTCTAGACAAAATGGGAAGTTAACCAAAACTGGGGAAGTAAATTATGTATCTTGGAGTAATTACATTAAACTCCTAGATTACTTTGCTCCTGGTTTTGACTGGGAAATTAGAACCCATTATCTTCATAACCAAATTGTAGTGGTAGAAGGAAGGCTGACGATAAAAGCCGAAGAGGGAGATTTTATTCGTGAAGCAACGGGATATGAGGAGATTGGAAATGATGGGTACGGAAATGCTGTAAATAA
This sequence comes from Xenococcaceae cyanobacterium, assembly GCA_051439545.1. Taxonomy (GTDB): domain Bacteria; phylum Cyanobacteriota; class Cyanobacteriia; order Cyanobacteriales; family Xenococcaceae; genus JASJDJ01. The sequence goes on from JBFRWK010000223.1 coordinate 2,549, forward strand.
TGCGGAAGCTAGCGCATTGAGAAGATGCTGTGCTAAATTCCAACTTGGATTGCAATTTTGGCATAAGTGATTGGTTTTGGACTCTATTAGACTTTAAAAATACTACAGTGTTCACACTATTTGAGCATAAAGGTAATTCCAAAATACGGTGATGCCAATAATTATTAATAGTACCCCTCCGACCAATTGAACTTTCTTATTCATGATTTGACCGAGTTTATGACTGAGTAGCACTCCAAAAAAAGATAAAATAAAAGTCATTAATCCAATCAAACTTGCCCAGGTAAAAATTGAAAGCTCACTCTCAGTTGAGGCAAAACCTAAAGCTAACTCATCAAGACTACTCTTGAGAGCCAGTCCAAAAAGAGTATAGTTTTCTAGAGGATTAAATCTTTTTCCGACTTCATTACTTTCTGCTTTGAGAGAATCATCAATCATTCTAGTGCCAAGAAAACTCAATAATCCGAAACTTATCCAATAACCGAGCTGAGAAAGGACATCAATAGCGATTAGCCCTACTTTCCAGCCAATTAAAGGCATTAGAGCTTGAAAAGTCGCCAAAAATAAAGCTATTTTTAGAGCTTTATTGATGTTGATCTGTTTAAGACATAATCCACTAGTTAAAGAAAGAGAGAGAGCATCAGCGGATAATCCGAATACCAGCAAAATTATGACAAAAAAGTCCATATTTAGATTTCTTTGTTGTTTATATTAATTATTCAGATTGATGGTTTCGACCTTGCTGACTTCGATTTCAATCCTTTCTGGAGTGGGATCTTCTGCTCTTTTCTCTAAGTGTTCTGATTCAAGGTTGACTATGCCTGAGATTTTAACTGTCACATCGGGGTTATAGGAAAAACCAGCGTTTTGAAGTTCAATTGTAATCTGGTCGCTCCCATCAGTAAAAATATAATCTTTCTCTTCTGATTCTTGGTCGATAATCCTGCCTGTTAAAGTTACTTCTCTTCCATCAACAGGATAATTGAGAATAGAAGCTATGGTAACCATTTGAGTTTGAGCTAATGTTTCTAAGCTAAATAGCGAGCCAAGAACTATTAGAGCCGAAATAATCTTGATTTTAGTCATATTTCACTGTTTTTTTTTGCCAATTATTGCCGTAAATTTCTTTAATCAGTTTACTTTACAAAAAAGACAAAATTCGGTAGTCTATGCAAACTAGAAGCTAATGGCTCAATTTTTCCTCTAATTAAAAACTATCAAGATGCTCATTTTCAACAACTCAGACTAGAAGCTCTAGATGTAGAACAATCTCTGTGGCAAGAAAATCTCTTAATTGCCATGTTTATTGTGATGAGTATTTCTACGGCTTTAGGACTGGGTTTACTGATCTCTGATTCTATTGCCAAACCACTCCAACAGCTAGAAAAAACCGCCTCTGAGATCAAAGAAGGAAAATTAGATACAGTCGCCAATCTAGATACTAATCGCCAAGATGAGCTCGGTCTTTTCACTTTGAAATCAGCTATCCGATGAAACACCAAGATGGAAACTATCGCTGGATGCTCTGTCGCGGTATTGCCGTACCAGACGAACAAGGGGAAATTTATCGTCTCACAGGCTCTCAAACAGACATTACCAAATCGCGCCAAGCTCTAGAGCAATTGCGCCATGATGCTTTACACGATAAATTAACTGGCTTACCCAATCGCTCTTATTTCCTCGAAGAGTTACAAAAGTCCTGGCATAGGTTTCGCTCTTATCGAGAACATCAGTTTGCGGTCATGTTTTTAGATCTAGACCGCTTTTATTGACAAGATGATTTTAGGCGGTAATAATCTGGAGCTAGTTAACACGATGATTACTCTGGCTGAAAAAATCCAACTCAAGGTGATTGCTGAAGGCGTAGAAACCATGGAACAAGTTACTATACTGGAAAACTTAAATTGTAGCTACGGACAAGGATACTTATTCTCCAAACCCATCAACACCGAAAGCGTAGAAGTTTTGTTGGATACCATGGAACAAGTGTCTAAATGGCAACTTTAACAATTCCGACCCAACTGTATCAGTTAGACTCCAACTGTGTGGTTTCAGCGATTGATAGCCAGAATAGTGATCTTCCCTCGCCAATTTAACTTAAAATTGAGTAAATTCGTCCATTCTTGCTTAGGGAAAAAAATATGCTAAAAAAAACGTCAAAACTCACCTTCGTTATGTAGCGCGGGTGGGGTTGAGTGTAATCAGTTTTGGTTTGGTAATGTTTTCGGCTAGTTGCGTCAAGACCACCACTGTCAAACAATACGAAGCAACAGCCATAACCACTGTGACTTGGCACATGAAGTTTACTCATGAGGCTCAAGGAGACCCCCAAGTAAGCTTTGAAGAATTTGCCTCTTCTTCCCTGACCAATCGTAATGGTCAGCAACCAGAAGGTCAAGTTGTTGGCCCTGACCCTCAAGGTCTGTGGTGGCCACCAACCCCCAATCAGCCTACTGGAAAGGAAATTCAAGAGCGTCAACAACAAGTGGAGGGGAGACCAGTAGGTCAACCCGAGCTAGTACGCAATGTCGATTACCACTTGGTGTATGAACAAGATGGACAAATTGTCATTTTACCGACTAATTCTTCTGTCTATCAGCAAGTAGTCCAAGCCTATCCAGAGGGCATTCCTCTAAAATTAACCTTGGGGTTCGCTCGGGACTTAGTCGAACAAGCTGAACCTCTCGATTAGATAACTGTCAATTAACCTCTCCCAGAAAGTTCTTCCTCGTCTCTGGCTACTTTTTCCGAATGGTCTTTACCTATAGCCCCGAGCGGAAGTGATTTTGAGCCTTTTGACCACTACTATAAAGACTAATGTAGCAGAGATTAATAAAGTGGCGAAATTGACTGCGTTACCAAACAAAGACTGATTAAGCTTCATATTCATTCCTTTTTTCTCTACTTGTTCATAAATACTTACAGTAGTAATCTATTTATGACACCGCCTATCTTAAACAATTTATTAATTTTTGTAAAGACGTT
>JBFRWK010000224.1:0-5457 GCA_051439545.1 Xenococcaceae cyanobacterium
ATTGAGGGAGGATGTCAATACCTATCAATCATTGGTCACTGGTAACTGGTAACTGGTAACTGGTAACTGATTGAGAATACATTTTCTCATCCCGTGCTAACCACGACGCAAAAACTGCCTCTCGTCCGTCGGGGTCTAGCTGACATCCTCTATATACCCTTTGTTTATCGCTCCTTGAACCCCGCGTAGATAAATATTTCAGTTTTAAGCCTAGTTTTTTGAGGATTCGTTGGGCTACTCCTATAGCCGTATCTTTTGTGGGATGGATTCTCACCCCTAGAAACATCAAAATTTCATAGCGATATTGGATCATTTTTTCTAACCAACCCGCTAGGGAATTAGCAGTAAATTGAGCCAAGGGGTTTAAAAATTGTTCAATATCTAAAACTTCTAAGGCTTTGACTTTGGCACTAAGTGTCCGTTTATTGATATCGGGTTTAAAAGCAAAACCTTTACTATTGGCGGTTAATTTTGACAGACTTTGTTGATCTCTCTGAGCTAGATAGATGTTACCAACGGTGAGGTAGTAATGTAATGTTAATTGGTTGTACCAGCCTTTATCGTCTTTTTCTACTAGGTCTGGGGTGACTTCTACCCCATAACGTTGAGCTAGATTTCCTTTTCGCTCTATTCGTCGTTCAGTTGGGGTGAGGGCGCGTTTATTGTTTAATTCTTGTAATTTCTCGGGACTCGGTGTCTCTGCGTCGCTGATAGCCTTATTTTCAGCTTGATAGTTCTCCTGACGGGTTTGGTTGAGGTTAGCATTGATGACTTGTTCAAGGTTCTTGTCTTCTTCCTTAAAGTTTGTCACCTCATAACCTTCCTCTCTTAATTTAGAGAGAACTGAGGAGCGATAATTATTCTTACCACCATTGACCACAGTTGCTCTTTTTGCCCAGGTTAATAGGGATTCAGGAGAGTAATTCACATCTAATTCGTCAAATTCATCAATATCTGCTGACGCAAGCAGGGTCATATTGGCACGGGTTAATTTATGCTCTGAGTAGAGTAAACTCTTGACGGATGTTGAACCATTGCCAATTCGGTTATTGTTAGCAGTGGCTTTGACCCAAATATGACGGGTTACGCTATCTCTGAGCCGTTCTGTGGTCTGACAGACTGCATCAACGGTTTGTAACCCATAGGCAATACACCACACCCCATTAAAGTAGTTATATAAATCAATACTGACTCCTGTTTCGACGACAGGGGAACAAATCACGATGTCGTAGAGAGGTAAAATGGCATTGAGATTCGCCATACACCCATAAGCGGGGTGATTTGGGTCGGATACTGATTCACTGTCGATTCTTAAGATTCGTGCCGTAGGAAATTTCTTTTTCAAGTAGGATTCTAAATTCTTCGTTCCCCATTTACTTTTAGTTTTCTGTCCTGTGGTGTGAATGAGGGCTTTTTCACCGTCTTCAAGATGGTTGACCAGGTTCGTAACTAGTTTACGGGGGTCATGTCCTGAGTAATTGATTACCGAGCGTTTGCCCTGGTTGGGATTATGTTTATTTTCTAAGACCCATGTTTCGATGGGGAAGCCGATTAAAGCTCTGACATAATCTAGGGCAATGGGGGATAAGTCCGCATCAGCAACAATTATTTGACCTCCCGTGCCAACGACAGTTTGAAGAAGCTGCTTGAAGCTGTTGATAATGGCTACTCGATTATTTTGACAAGTATCGGAGTTGAGCATATGCCAGAAGACTTGTTCTACTTCATCGATAATGACTACAGCTCCTCTCCATTCGTCGGGGTTAAAGGGGGGGTTAGCGTGGGGGTGTAAGGAATCTACACAAAGGGCGTAACCTAATGCTCCTTGGGTCACGCTAGTTTTTATTTCGGTTCTGTAGTCGATGCCAAATCTGTAGGATAAGGCAATTGCTAGTTGTTCTCGGTGAGTCAGGACGATCGCTCGCTGTCCTTTATGAGTAGCTTTATGGACAGATCTTGCTATCAATTCAGTTTTACCCGTATTTTTGGCGGATTTGATGCCGATGAGTTGGGCAGTAGGAGTTGGGGCATCTTTGTCACTCAGATAAGGCTCATCAACTTTTACAGGCTCGTATTTAGATAAATCTAAGAGATTTAATAAATTGAAATTAGAGAGGGGTTGACGGTTGTTGTAGAGGACGCTGCAGATATCTACTCCTTTAGCTACTATCAGGTCATCTACTCCCTTCTCTGGAGTATTCCAGGTAATAACTGAAACTTTACAACCTTTATTGGTAAATAATCGGCCCGTCTTTGCGATCGCTCTTCTGACGTTTTTAATAGTTGCTGGTTTTTCATCCTGGTCAAAACAGAAAATTATTTCTCTATCAGGGTGAGCAAATACTTCTAGTTGGGGAATTAAAGAGGGTTTGCCTATTTTATTGCCCCAGTTATCTCGCTCTTGACGATAACCGTTATTAATTCCGGGGAGGGCGATCGCTACATAACTGGCAGTGATTAAGCATCCTGCTTTTTTGGCGCCTTCGGTAATGATTAGGGGGATAGAGGGATTATCTATGACCCATGACCAAAATCCTATGGCTCTACCCCTGACCGACTCGGATTTAAAATCCGAGTCGCAAGCAGAAGTGCATTCCGCACAGCAAAACCGACCTTTATAGTTTGTCGCTTCGCTTATATCACCGCCCTAAGAAGGACGGTGCTTTACGCTCAAATGCGGTAAAGGTTATACTAATATCTTCTCCGAATTTAAATTCTATCTTAACTTTGTACGGCTATAGTAACTGGGGCGAAAAGTCAAGTCCCTCAGCATGGCGATCGCGCAGTGCGAGTCTACGTCCGATCGCACTTGTCCATCTACTGAATTTAACTTCGACAGTCTGGATGTGCGAGTCTAGAGTTTTGAAGGATAGTTTCGGGAGGATTGGTAACTAACCAGATACTACCATCGGAGGCAGTTACCCATCCTTGAGATTGTTGAATGACGGGATAATTGTTTTCTGGGGTGTTACTAACAGAACGTTGGCGTACTCCCACAATCCCATTTTGGCTAATTTGGAGATCGTCTCTATTTGCCCAGTCTACTACTCGATCGAGATTATCTAAAGGTTCGGTAGAAGTAGGAGTGATGCCACCGCGCCCTGTGATAATAAACTTACTACCTCCAGCTATTTTTCCATCTTTTAGTTGGCAGAGATTTTGGTCGAAAATTTTACTAATATCCACGGGAATATCGCCTAATTCAAAAATACCAGAACTAGGATCGAGATCGGGGCTTTCGATGATTACTATGCCATCAATATTGCGATCGGAAAAAGCAGTAATAAAACTATTTGGTTCTTGAAACAGTCTTTCGGTTGTGATTTGGATGTTTCCGCCTCTACCATCTTCTGCATTGGCGGTAATATTACTATTGTTGAGTAAGGCAATACCTGCTGAGGTGATATTGATGTTACCGCCTGTGGCATTATTTTGAGCATTGGTAGTAATTTCGCTATTGTTACGGAGTAGCAGAGTATCTGCATCATTTATGGTTATGTTTCCTTGTCTACCTGCGTTAGTTTGGGCAGAAAGAATACCTCGATCTAAAGTAATATCTTGAGATTTAATATTTAAACTTCCTGCTGCACCCGTACCTATAGCACTAACATTAACTTCTCCTCGATTAGTAACGATTAATTGAGGGGTATCAATTGTTATGTTACCAGCATCGCCTATACCTTGGCTTTCGGATAATAGAGTACTGGGAACAATTTTACCTCCTGCATCGAAACCAAAGCCTTTAATTTCAACCGATTCAGTTGCTTTAAGTGATAATGTACCTCCATTACCTTGACTTATGCCTTCTCGAACAGAATTACTACTTTCAATTGCTCCTACAGAAATTCTGCCCCCATCACGAACTATCAATTTTCCTGTAGCAATTTGTAAATTACCTGCATCCCCTGTAGCATTACCCCCCTCACTTTGAGAGAATATGCCACTAGGAAATTGCCCATCGGCTGTTCTACCAGTTACTTCGATAACTTCTGAAGCGTTAACTGATAAATTGCCTCCGTCCCCCGCACCGAAAGTACTGACTGTTACTTGCGCTCCATTTTTTAGAGTTAATCTGTTAGTGTTAATAGTCAAGTCTCCAGCTTTACCAGAACTAGCTTCAGTTTGAGAAAATAATCCACTAGGGCTTTCCTCTCTTATTATCTCTATTTCATTAGCATTAACATTTATATCTCCTGCTTTACCTTCTTCAGAAGTTCCTGTATTTATTTCAGTATCTTGAAGAGTGAGAGTTTCAGAAGAATTAATAGATATACCTTTACCATTGAGGTAACTTCCATTCAAGGAATCAATTTTGGAATTATTTAACTCAACTATACTACCGTAAATTTGGATTGTTCCACTCGGTAAACTTATATTAGTATTAGCTGTAAGATTAGATTGATTAAAAATAGAAATTTTTTCAAATTGATTCACTGAATCATAGTTAAAAATCAAGCCTTCACTATCTTGCGTTAGATTGACAAAACTATTAGCAGCAACGCTTCCTAGTCCGATTCTTCCTTCGTTGGCAGTTATTGTCCCATTATCTAGAGTTATACCACTGGCTATTAAGGCAATAGATTTACCATCATCAACTTTTAGACCAACAGGCAAGAGCGAGGAAAAAAACGGGTCGATTTCTTCAAATTGAGATTTGTTGACTATTTCTCCTGGGTTTTCTCCAAACTGCAAACCAACTGGCACACTGACAATTAATAAAGGAGAACTTTGGAGATTAGTCGCGCTAAACTTACTATTATCTTCAAAAAAAATACTATCAGCAGTAGTAGCTAAAAAAGAACCACCAATATCTAGTTGTGCATTTGCCCCAAAAATAATACCATTAGGATTCAGGAGAAATAAGTTAGCAGAGCCTTGAGCGCGGATTGCACCATCAATATTAGAAATAGAAGAACCCGTAACTCTAGTAAAAATGTTTTCGATTTTAAGACTATTATTAAATACTGCTGCTCCATTTTCGGGAACGGAAAATTCCTTAAAGCTATGAAATAGGTTGCTTCCTTTTCTCGTTCCACCGTCTATTTGGCAAGAGGTATTACAGTCTGGGTTGACAACAGAATTTTGGGGGAGCGTATTATCGGGGACTATTTGTGCTTGACTTGAGAGGCTAGAAGATAATAATAAGAGTAGGAACTTTCCCTGTAGTAAAAAATATAGCTTGTTGCTCAACATTTTTAGCTCGGTTCAATTTTTGGTGGATGATATCGTTTGACTTTTTACATAAATAAGTACCTAAACAAAATTAATTACACAGGTTGGGTGAGTAGCTATCAGCTATTAGCTATTAGCTTTTTATGTAGGTATACAACCTCTAAGTACAGGACAAAAATTGTAAAGAGTGGATAAATTCATCCTGTTTCAAATCTAAATCAGTAACAATAGAACGTAAATAATCAAGACCATGACGAAAGATACTTTTAGCTTTACGACCATGTT
>JBFRWK010000225.1:0-47632 GCA_051439545.1 Xenococcaceae cyanobacterium
CTTTTCAATTCCATAACGTCGCTTAAATTTTTGCGGAGAAAGTTTACGAGCTTGCCAATATTTCATGCTTAATCAACAAAAAAGTAAACACTACATCATATCACAAAATATTTTTGCAAGAGTTCTAGTGAAAGTGGAACTGCTAATGGCGTACCTATTCTAGAACAAAAGTCAGACTATGTTACTTGGGCTAAAGTATTTACACGAGAATATCAGCAATTAATTAAAAATGTGCAACGAGGTAGTCAAACAGTTATGGATGCTTATGGCGCAACTAACCCCGCCGAATTCTTTGCTGTTGCTACAGAGACTTTTTTTGAAAAACCCAAACAAATGGCAAGGGCGGCATCCCGCTCTTTACAATCAACTAAAACGTTACTATAAGTTAGACCCAAAAGAAGTGGTTTAGATTCATCTTCTAATTTTAAAAGGCGATCGCGCCACCTACGATACAACAATTTCCGACCAAGCGATCGCCCTTGGTTGAATAATGTATACTAATTTACACTTTGACCGCATCTTAAGTCAGAAAAATGATTGTTAAAGGAGTTTTGTACGTTTCCCCTTTTCTAATAGGACTAAATGCGTTCGGGAGGGGGAGAATAATCTGTATTATTCGTCAGCACCCAACGCCAAAATAGAATAAAAAATATCATGAAGCCCAAAAAAAGAATAGCTTTCAACATAGTTTTAAAGACCAGTTATGGTGAAATCAACTTAACTTATATCACTCTCACTCCACACTGAAACTTCAAATCAAAGGATAGATGTTTTATCTTTTACACCTAAAAAAAGTTCGTTAATAAATAATCGAGCTTATTTCTATTTTAATTAACAATTTATCTGCATGAATAATAAGTTTTATGAGGTGCTTTCTGGAAAAAATCTCTTAAGTGTAAAAGTTCTCTCATCGCTTCATTCTTCTCAATCTCAACATCAACAATCTGTTCTAAAAGTCGATCGCCTGTTTTTCAAGATCAAAGATATATTCAAGAAAGATGCTTGTTACCCCGTGAGGTTGCTTACCAGCCAACTCATGGCTAAGATCGCCATAGCCATAAGTCGTTCGCTTTTTACTTGCCCGCAGAAAACTTTAACTGGTAACTCAAGCTGAGTAACTTTAACCATAAGCCAGGATATTGTTTTTCTAGCCAGGGTTGAGATTGTTTCAACCAAGTAGGAAACCATCCTTGCAGGAGTAATTTTTTAGCCGAATCCCAACTAAAAGCCCCATAAGAACCCAACCAACGTAATAAATCTCGTGTTCCTGCCATTTCCCAAATCCAAAGTAGTAAGCGGGGGTTTTTTCTGGCTGCAATTAAAGCAAGTCGGGTAAAAGTAAACCAGTTAGTACAATCTTTAATAAAAGTATCCGCTACTTTTGGAGGTTCGGCTTCTAGAAGCCCAAAAAAAGTATTTAACATCGAGTTAATCCGTTGTGGTGGTAACGTCTGGTGAGTGGGTACCATCATGCCACGGGAAAAAAGCCAAGTAACGGAAATATTGCTTTGATAAGCTCTAATTTGGTTCAGATGTTCTTGGGTAAGGAGATCGTGTTTTAGGGCAGTATCGAGTAAAGTAGTCAACCTTTCTAAGTTACGGACTAAAGAACCAAAACCCGTAAAAATTAAGGGAGATTGTAAAGAAGCAGCATCCCCAATAGCTAAAAGTCGATCGAAAGCTACAGTGCGATCGCAATCGCTAGTACTAAAATGTCCTGGTATATAACCAAAGGTAGCTTTACCCCATTGCAATGAATCCATTTCGCAACGACGATACTCTGGCAAAATAGTAAAAAAGTCTTCGTACATCTCTAGTAGCGAACCAGGATTATCGGGATGGACTTGATGATAGTGAAAGAGGTAAATAGTTAATTCTTCCCCTGCACCAGGGAATAATTCCCAGATTAATTGTCTGCCTCTAGATATATCTCCGTGAGAATTGAGTACATCACCATATTGAGAATCCCAAACTGCTGGGGCAAAACCTTTTTCGACTACTGCACCGACTGTAGGGCAAACACTATCAAAGGTATGTTGTCCATTTAGTTGCCAAGCAATAGGGGAAGCAGTACCCATCGCATCCATTAATAATCTACCTTGAGCTTGTTTAGTTGTTTTAGTCTTCAGATTAACTAATTCGACAATAACTTCACTCGTTAAAATCTCAGCCCGAATAAATTCTGTTTCATCCCAAATTTCTCCTCCTGCTTGGGTTAGTTTTTCGCCACATAAAGCTAAGAGTTTACTCGTATCGATCGCCACATTCAAAACTTTGGGAGTATGTAATACTGGTGCTTTAAGATGGGCAGGATTATTAGCATCAAAAAACTTATTAAAACCATCTATATATTCTCTAGCAATTACATATTCAAATTCTCGTAGAGTGAATAAACCTAAATTAATTAAACTTTGAAACTCATCACGAGAAATATTCCATTCTCGGTTCATTCTGCCAAAAGGTAATCTCTCCACCACCAAGACTCGATAACCTTTTTGTGCCATCACAGCAGCATGAATCACCCCTAAAGCACCGCCAATATAAATTAGATCGTAAATATTCTCGTTTTCTGTGGGGGAGATTGAGCGATCGCCCCTACTTTCAAAAATAACTTGTTTAGGCTTTTGTGGATTCTTAACACTTTCTCGCCAGCGTTTTTCCCACCAATAAACACGATTGAGATCGTATTCCCCATTGGGTATTTTTTGAAAAAAATGAACTGTCTGAGGATAATAGTCAGCTAAAGCTTCAAAAATAGATTGTTTGGCTAAATCTATTGCTGGTGGTACTGGATATTGAGGCGGAAATTTTTGACGAATAGCTTGTAGAAATTTTTGCTTGAGAGAAGCAAAACCTTTAATGGAGGGTTTTCCCCATTGAAAAATTTTAAGATAAGTTGTACGCTGTACAGACCAAATAAAAATAGATAGTTCACTAGAAGTATCTTCACTGGTTTTTTGGGGAGTACCTCGCCAACGAACTCCATCGGCAGTTAGAAATTTTTCTCCCCAGTCAGGTTGCCATTCTTGTTGCAACCAACGGCAAACAGCAGCAGGCTCGGGAGTAGGGACTTCGATATAAAGTAGTTCTTTCATTGAGTAATCTTAACCAAATCTTAAATTCAGCACAAAGGCGGATCGTTATTACAAGAGAATAAGCTAAACTTTCCAGAAAGCTATAATAGGCGATTTATCTATTAAAAAATTCGGGTTCAAATTATCAAATTTTTATTTATGTTTAAACAGATATTATTTAATTATGAATTATCCCATCCCAGCTAACACAGAAGAAATTTTGGCTTTACGGAATTATCCGATCGATGAAGAAATTATCGCAACCGCGATCGCTGGAGTAATTCGGATTGCTCGTCATCAAGGACAAACTTTAGAAGAGGTAACCGCACAAGTTTTAAATGACGATCGTGTTTTAGATGCTCTACAACGCAAAAAATTGAGCGATTTAGTTATTCAGGCTTGGGAAAAATTACCTTATCTAAATTCGTAGTTTGAAGTTCAAAATTATCATTTTTCAGAGTAAAAATGGGAATTTCAAATCTTACCCAGAATGAAACTAGAGAAATTATTAGAACAGAAACGTACAATTCGGGCGATCGGTTTTGATGATGCTCCTTTTCAACGCTCTGCGGGTGGTAATGTATCTATAGCTGGCATAGTCTGTGCGGGGACTAGATTTGAAGGTATGGTTTGGGGAGAATTAAAACAAGATGGCTGGGATGCTACAGAAGTAATTTGTCAGTTACTTATCGATGGTAAATTTTTACCGCAACTACATCTAGTCTTGCTTGATGGACTTGGTTTTGGTGGTTTTAATCTAGTCGATCTACCTGCTTTAGCCGAGAAGTTGGCTAAACCCTGCGTGGCAGTGATGAGAAAATATCCGAACTTGACTAAAATGAAATATGCTTTATCTCGATTACCTCACCCCGAAAAAAGATTAGAATTACTGAATAAAGCAGGAAAAATTCATACTTATCCCCCTTTTTATTTTCAAGTCGCTGGAGAACAACCAGAAACTATTGCTCATGTTCTACAACAATTAACCGACTGTGGTAAAGTCCCAGAGGCTTTAAGACTAGCTCATTTAGTTGGTGCTGCTGTTATTAATGGGGAAAGTAGTTCTCAGGCTTAATTATTCAAATAAAATAGACTCAAAGCATAATTCTCCTACTTCAATGAGGCTGTTAGCTGCATTTTCATCAGTTTGAGAGTCTAATGTTAGTTGCTTAAATTCCGATAAACTATATTTCTTTTGAAATCGATCGAGAGTGCAATCACATAAAGTTCGAGCATCTTCTTCTGATAACCCTTCCTCCATACTAGTTCTAATGCAGTTTTGCGTATAATTCTGGACATAATCTGAGGGGTATTGATAAGTAGTTGAGGTTAAATCGCTTGCAGAAATTTTTGCTTCAGCAAGTGCAAGCTCGATGGAAGTAAAAATAGTAAGGATTAAGCTACTAATAGAGAATAAAGTTAACTTCTTTGACATAAAATTATGATTAGAGACTAATTCGCTCGACTCTACCTTATTTTAATAATTTTAAGAGCCTACTATTATGAATCCTCCATCTCCACTCATTCAAATATTATCGCGATCGCTAAACTTATAAGTACTTAAACAAAATTATTTGTATATTTTTTGATAAAGTTTTAAAGGTTCTTCAGTAAAAACTATGCTTAACTAATGGGACTTAAACAAAAATTACGCCCAAACAAACCCTAAACTCGCTTTGTAAGAGGTACCTCTACTTATCCTGGTTTGGCTACATTTATTCATCACTTCCAGTCGGCGATCGTTTATTTCCTCTGCTGACCAGGTTGCTTCAGTTAAAAAGTGATGTAATTTGAAGAGACCGTTTTTTTTACTATAAACGCGGACTTATATTCGCCATCAAAGTAATTCCTCTTCATTGGCTTTATTATTTTTATGGTGGATTATCTTTTATTTTAGGAACTCTGACCTATATGTCGGAAAATTTGCTAACTCGTAAAGGTCAAATTATAACTGAATAAATATTAATAAATAGCTATCAGCTTTTTTTTATTGCTGATAGCCGAGAGCGAATAACTATGACAAGAAATTAGTTTCTTCAATAGTTACGCTAGTTTGCGTTCTTTCTGCTGGTAAATTAGTTTCAGAAGTACCTCTATCTTTGTTTTCTCCAGAGCAAGCTTGTGCTGCTAAAGGAGCGATCGCTAAAGTTAAAGTAAAAACTCCCAGGAAAAATGGCATTAATTTCAATTTCATTAGTTACCTCTCAAAAAAATAGGTTGAGTTGTTATTATTTAGTATGAAAAAGAAATATGACACGAACATGACACTAGATTTAAACAGTAATTAGTTTCATAATTTGTATTTTTCACCCTAATAATCTCGTGAATCTAATCCTAAGTTTTTAATTGATAGCGCAATAATTGTCTCACTTGAGAGAGAGAAAGACCTAACTTTCGGCTAATTGCCGTTTCTACTCGTGCCATTTCTGTCGTAGACAACTCAAATTCTTCTTTTTGATATACGGGAGTTGCCTTTTTTACTGTTACTTGGGATATATGTCGATCGCGATCGACAGTCACTTTAATAAATAATATTTGTGTAGATGCTTGCTCCCTAGCAGGATTAATTTGAAAAGAATCAATGGATTGATGAGAGAGTTGCAAACTTCGCTCTGTCACGAATTCAGTAACTACCCAAAAAGCTAATCCTAATAGGGGTAATGGTAACCAAAAACCCAATTTTGACATTTGTTATCTAATATTTATCCCTTACCATATTCTTATTTAATAAGAGTACTCCTCGATCGAGTTAAAAATCAATTGAGTTTAAAATTATACTTACATACATAAATTTTAGTAATATTCTATTCCCTTAAATAGTAAACGATTAGATGCTAATTTTGTTAGTTGAAGACGATCCAGCCCAGTTAGAACCTCTACAGGTAGCATTATCTCAAGTAGGACATATAGTCGACGCTGTTGAAGATGGCGAAACCGCACTATGGTTAATTCAAGAAAAAGAATATAATTTACTAATTTTAGACTGGATGTTGCCGAAAATTAGTGGGATCGATCTTTGTCGTCAATATCGCGGTCTAGGTAATACTGCGCCAGTGTTAATCTTGACCGCTAAAGACACGACTTTTGACAAAATAGACGGCTTAGATGCAGGTGCAGATGATTATATTGTCAAACCTGTAGATATTTTAGAATTATTAGCTAGAGTAAGAGCTTTAGGAAGGCGATCGCCTTTATGGCAAGGTGATATTTTATCTATAGGAGATTTACACTTAGATTTAACCAGCCTAAGCTTAGAACGGAATAATAAGAAAATTCAACTTTCAGTCAAAGAATTTCAACTAATGGAATATTTAATGCGCCATCCACAACAAGTGTTATCTCGCGCTCAAATCGAACAAGCACTTTGGAGTTGGGGTAGTGAACCTGAAAGTAATGCCGTAACAACTTTAGTTAGAAGACTAAGACAACGTCTTACTGCCGTCGGAGCAAAAAATTGGTTAGAAACTGTTTATGGAATGGGATATCGTTTGAATATTCGAGCATAAAACTTAGTACTTATTTTATTTTTTATCTATTTTGGTTTTTATCAGTTTGCTTTTTTTTTATCCTTGCTTTTCTATTTTTCAATTTTGCCACTATAAATGATTTGAATTAAATCTATTTATCTCGATAAAATTAATTTATTTTTGAAAGACATAGCGTAAAAAATTTAACCAAGTATAAGTAAGTAAGTGACAAGATATTTACTTATTGAAAAACAGAAGATCGCTACCAAATATACGTAAAACTTAGCTGTGGACTCAGGAAAATAGTCATTATTCATTAAAAATTTAATTTCTTATCGTAACAACTTCATTGAAACTTTACGGTCGGCAAATCTTTTATCGACTATAAATTAGAGTATAGGAAATATTTTAAAGTTCATAAGACTAAACTAATTAAGTGAAATATATTAAATTATGTCTAATTTAGTACCGCAGGGTAAAGATATAACTCACAGTGATAAATCTATAGCTGGTAACGATCTTAACCCAAAAGGAGCATCAGATTCAGACCTGACTAATTATATACAAAAACTAAGACGTCGCTGGCAAGCAGCTTTATTTATATTTTTATTGACAATCGGTACTACCACTGCCCTAAGTACTCTATTAAAAACTAGTTATCAAGCAGAAGGCAAATTACTTTTCAAAAAAAATAATACTGTCTCCTTAACTAATATCGGAGAAGGTATTGGCGAATTAAAACCTTTGTTAAATACTCAAACTCCTCTAAGTACAGAAATTGAGATAATAACTTCTAATTCAATCCTGCAACAGACAATCGATCGACTAAAGTTAGACAACGAAGAAGGCGAACCTTTAGAACCCAAAGAACTAAAGGATAATTTAAAAGTTAAAATTATTGGCGGAACTGACGTAGTAGAGATAACTTATCAAGATTCAGACCCAGTCATTGCTGCTGAGATTGTCAATGCTCTCATGGAAACCTACATCGCCAGACAGATTAGCAACAATCAACAAGAAACTAGTGGAGCAAGAGAATTTATCAGCGATCGAATTCCTCAGATAGAAACGCAAGTTTCTCAAGCAGAATCAAAGTTAAGACAATTCAAAGAGTCAAACAGCATTGTAGACCTAATCAGAGAAAAAGAAGTCATCGTTAGAGAAATAGGTAATCTTAATCAGCAGCTTGCTCAAGTAAGTTCTCAACTACAAGGCATTCAAGCACAAACAAATACTCTACAACGTCAGCTTGGTCTTAACCTCAAACAAGCTATGGCTGCCGAACAATTAGGTAATTCACCTATAGTTGAAGCTATTTTGCAAGAATTAACTAGTACTGAATCATCTCTTGCTCAAGAGCGTCAAAGATTTCGTGATAATCATCCTAGCATTATCAGTTTGGAAGAAAAAAAGACAGACCTAAATCAGAAATTACGACAATTAATCAGACAGCAAGTAGGTTCAGGAGTAAAAATAAATGATGGTTTACTCAGAAATAATGCTAATAGAGAAAGTCAGCTGGAAAAATTTATTTCTCTAGAAATTGAACAATTAAGCCTCCAAAAACAATTAGCTTCTTTATATCAATCTCAGCAACTCTATCTCAACAGAGCCAAGCAATTACCCAAACTAGAACAAACAGAAAAAGACCTCTTGCGTCAGGTCGCAGCAGCACAGACAACCTATGAAACACTTTTAGGCAGCTTACACGAAGTTCAAATAGCTGAAAATCTACAAACAGTAAACGCTAAAATTATCGAACTAGCTCAATCTCCAGAAACAGGAAGTTCTGGTCAACTAAGACTAATAATTTTAGGGGTTTTACTCGGTTTGTTATTTGCTAATCTCGCAGTATTATTTCTAGAAATGCAAGACCGCACTGTTAAAAATATTCCTGAAATTAAAGACAAATTTACTTATAAGATTTTAGGCATTATCCCTGAAGAATCAGCAGAAAATAACTTAGATGTGATTGTCCAAAAAGAGCCTGATTCTTTAAGCAGTGAACTCTATCGCATGATTCAAGTCAATTTGAAATTAAGTGATTCTCACCAACAGCCTCAAGTTATTCTGGTTACAAGTTCTGTTCCAGGAGAAGGAAAGTCCACCGTTGCAGCTAACTTAGCTGCTGCTGCCGTACAAATGGGTCGTCGAGTTCTATTGATTGATGGAGATTTGAGAAAGCCTTCTCAGCATAAGTTATGGCAACTAGACAATCAAATGGGATTAAAAAATGTTCTAGCTCAAACAACAGATATCAGCCAAGTAGTATCCCAACCAATGGAAAAACTAGATGTTTTAACTTCAGGAGTTATACCTCCTAACCCTCTAGCTTTATTAGATTCACCAGAAATGAGCGATCTAGTAAATCGAGCCAAACAAGAATATGATTTAATTTTGATTGATGCACCTCCTTTGCCCGTGACAGCAGATGTCCTCACTCTTAGTAAGATGGCAGAAGGAATTTTATTTATTAGTCGTCCGGGAATATTAGAAAAAGAAAGTGCAGTTTTAGCAGTAGAAACTCTAGCTGCTATGAATACAAAAGTGTTGGGAATGCTAATTAATGGAGTAAGAAAGCAAGAATTTGAACGTTATTCCTATCAAGCACGATACGCAACAAGCTATTTTTCTCAGAAAAAAAACTACAGCAAAAACCCTCAAAAAGCAGCCGTCGTGTAGTTCGATAGTAAGATTTTAATGGTAAAGTCATAACAGATAGTGATTAGTATATAAACAGCAAATTAGTTAAATTAGTTACTGTTCGTCTAGCCAGTCTCTAAGGTCTCTAATCTGAACCAATCAAACTATTGAAGGAGCATAAAATAAATGAATCAAAATGCAAAAGTATCAGTAATAATACCAGCTTATAATACGGAAAAATATATTCAAAAAGCGATCGCTTCTGTTTTGGCACAAACTTTGAAAAATCTTGAAATAATTGTCGTTGATGATTGTTCTACTGATGACACGATTAACGTTGTTCAAAGTTTTAATGACCCTCGTTTAAGATTATTGTTAAACTCACAAAATTTAGGAGCAGGAGGAGCGCGCAATCGTGCCCTTGAAGCAGCTAGGGGAAAATGGATTGCTGTACTAGATTCTGATGATTGGTATGCACCAGAAAGACTAGAAAGGTTAGTTCAAGTAGCCGAACAAAAAAATGCTGACTTGGTAGTTGACGATCTGCACTTAATTGAAGATGGTGCTAATTCTCCTTGGGGAACAATGATTGGCGAAAGTGGTAAAAAAATAACTTCGATTATAGAAATCAGTGCAGCTGATTTCGTATATTCCAGTATTGAAGGAACAAAAGATTTAAAATTAGGTTTTAGTAAACCTTTATTTAGAAGAGACTTTTTACTCAAACATAATATTAAATACGATCCAACTATTAAAGTGACTCAAGACTTTTGGATTGATATGGAATGTTTCTTGCATGGAGCTTCTTTTTTCCTAGTTCCAGAACCTTATTACTTTTATGTTGCCCGTCCTGGTTCGCTAGTATCTAGTAATAAAATTAAACGGGTAGAAGATGAATGTAGAGCAACTAATAATTTTCTCAAAAATCATGAGTATCTTGACCAAAACCCGCAAGTTTTAGCTGCTTTATTAAAGAAACAAAGTGAGACTCAAAAATGGCTGGATTACTATCGTATAGTCGAACCACTCAAACAAGGACAATTATCTACCGCTTTGCTTAATATGGTTCAAAACCCTAACTTTGTAAACCATTTGAGTTCTCAAATACCCAAAATAGTTAAGCGACGTTTACAGTCATACTGGGGAAGTAAAGGTAATAATAATCAAAAAAGCATTTTTCAGAAGATTTAAATAGATAAATTTTCATTTTCTCTCTTGCTCGGGTTAATGCTTTAACTTTACCTGGGCATATTAAGGGGATAATCCACTTAATTTAGTCAATAACTAGTATTCTTAAGAATTAAAAATTTTTATTTTCAAGAATCAAGACTCTTTGAAGTTACCATCACAATTATGAAAACAGAGAAAAAACAAGTTATAGCAATTGGTTTAGATGCTGCTGACCCAAAATTAATGGAAAAATGGATGTCTGAGGGTCACTTACCCAATATTAGCAAAATTAGAGAACAAGGTATTTACAGTCGACTTCACAATTGTGTCAACTATCAAGGTGGTACGGCAGAATTTTCTTCGACGGAACCTCTATGGGTAATGATGGCAACAGGATGTCTACCAGATAAAACAGGATTTTGGGATACCATTACTTATAATGCTAAAACCTACAAAGTGGGTTGCGATTCGGTATATGGAGGTTATGATTACCAAGAGTATAAGCCTTTTTATGCTCTCGGAGACGATTATCGAGTAGCTGCTTTAGATGTCCCCGTCACTAGAGTTTGTTCGGGGGTAAATGGTATTCAAGTGACTGGTTGGGGAGGACATCACCCCTTTCATCCCAGCGAATCCGAACCAAAAGAGTTTTTATCTGACATCATTACCAAATATGGAGAAAACCCCGTATATCGTAAAGATAATGGTATTTGGTGGGACAAAAAATATTTTGATTGGGTAACTAAGTCAGTAGAACAAAGTCTGGCTACTCGCGCTCAAGTTTGTTGTGATATTTTGCAACAAGATAAATGGGATTTGTTTATTACTGGTTTTGGGGAAACTCATACTCTCGGTCACGATTTATATAATATGAGTCAACCAGATCATCCTCTCTATCCCTATACCAATAAGATGGATACCTTGGGCGATCCGATGCTCAAAGGATTCCAACAAGTCGATCGAGCTATCGGTAAAATTTTATCAGTAGCTCCAGAAGATGCCAATGTATTGTTATTTGCAGTTCATGGTATGGGACCAAACCTGACCGATCTGTTGAGTATGATGCACCTAGGAGAAATCATGTATCGCTTCAATTTTCCTGGAAAGGTAGCTCTTGGCTACAACGATATAAATAAACCAGTTCCTCCTATAATTACTCAAAAAATCAGAAATGGTTGGTCAGCAGAAGTCTGGCGACAAATATACGAACCTAATCCCCTCAAAAAACTTTGGCATACTTGGACTCATAAAAAGTTTTTGCATGGTTCTAAACATGGTTTACTTTCTCCTTATCCTTTGATGGATAACAAAGTACAGCTAAGTTGGATGCCTGCTTTTTGGTATTCTTCGTTATGGCCTAAGATGAAAGCTTTTGCTCTTCCTGCTTTTGCTGATGGACATATTCGCATCAATTTGAAAGGACGCGATCGCGATGGTATTGTTGAGCCGTCAGAATATGACGCTTTATGTAGCGAAATCACTGAGTTTCTTCATCGTCTTAAAGATGGCAGAAGTCAACAGCCTTTAGTAAAACAAGTTGTCAGAACTCGTACATCTCCTTTAGATGATAATCCGAAGTTACCAGACCCCGATTTAATTGTTGTTTGGGAAGAAATAGCTACCGATGTAGTTGATAGTCCTGATGTTGGTCGTATTGGCCCAATTACTTATAATCGTCCAGGTGGTCATCGGGAAAATGGATTTTTACTAGCTAAAGGACCAGGAATTCAAGCAAAAGATAATCTCTCTGACGGAAGAGCAGTCGATATTGCAGCGACTATTCTAAATTTAATGGGTGCGCCGATTCCCGACTATTTTGATAGTAAGCCTTTATTAGAATCACTAGCATTAGTCTCTCAAGAAAGCGGATTGAACCAATAAACCAACCAATAGTATATTTAAATCCTACTATTGTAAATCTGATAGGTACTCCAATTATTGAATACTTTGAAGCTCATTTGTAAAGATACCTAATTTAGGTTCTCGAAGTTAAAATCGCGTTAAATTTCTGCTGTTTGGAAATACGGCTAGACATCTCGTCAGATCGAATATGAATTTATCAACCATTAAGTCAAAGATATTAGGTCTTTTTCGCAAAGATTTAGCGCGAGACACTTTATGGATGCTCTTATCCAAAGTATTAAGAGTATTTATGCAAGCAGGTTCTTTTATTATTGTTGCTCGTACTTTAGGGGCAGAAGATTATGGTTCTTTTATAAGTGTAACTGCCCTTGGTACTCTTGTCTTTCCCTTTGTGGGTTTAGGTGGTGAGCATATGCTAATTAAATATGTATCAACCAATAAAAGTTTGTTTAATTTGTATTGGGGAAATACTTTATTAGCTATATTCCTCACTGGAGGTTTAGCGACAGCTATTTTAGTCTTGTTGTCTCCAATAATTTTTGCCAATAATATTTCTTGGTTGAGCATACTATTGATTTTGACAGCCAACTTCTTGTTTCTCTCCTTTACTAATACTAGTATCAAAGCTCTGATATCGGTACATAGAGTGAAAAAATCAGTACAATTAGGAATATTAGATGCTTGCATTAAATTAGTAGCAGCTATTTGTTTAGCAGTATTGTTTCCTCAAGCAAATGTAGATACTTGGGCTGCATTTTTTATTACTAGTTCGGCGATAGTCGGTGGAATCTCGGTCTTTACAGTTACTCGTTTAGTTGGTGTTCCTAAGCCCGAACCATCAAAGCTAAAGTCTATGGTTCAAGAAGGCATTTATTTTTCTATTGGTGCATCTGCTACTAACATCAATTCCAATTTAGATAAAACTATGCTTGCTAGTCTGTCAACTCTTACATCGGCAGGTATATATGGTTCGGCTTATCGTTTTATTGATGTCGGTAATATTTTACTTATGTCTATTTTTGGAGCTTCGTACACTAGATTTTTTAAGTATGGTGCTTCTGGAATTAGAGATTGTCTGAGTTTTGCCAAACGTTTAATACCAGCATTAAGTATTTATGGAGTTATTACTTTAGGTGGCTATCTAATTTTTGCGCCCTTATTACCAACAATTTTAGGTGAAGAATATCGTAGTTCGGTTGAGGCTTTGCGTTGGTTAGCTCCTCTTCCTGCAATCTCGGCTTTTCAACATCTGGCAGCTAATACCTTAATTGGCGCAGGACATCAAAAAGCTCGTAGTGCAATTCAAGTTACTGCTGCTTTACTAAATATTGGCCTGAATTTTTGGCTGATCCCAACTTATGGTTGGAAAGGTGCTGCCTTAGCTACTCTGATTTCTGATTTTTTAAGACTCATTTTTGTTTGGTTACTTGTATTTTGGCTAACACGTAAAGCTGTTAAGGCTGAATACTAAACATAATTCAAAATAATAATTAAATTCTATCTAATAAATTCACTCAATACTCAAGCAACTTTTTCTTACCCCCTCTATTTGTTATTGAAGAGGGGAAAACAAAAAGGAGCTAAGCTCCTTACAATGAAAGACTCCTAATCGGTATAGGGGCTTAAACTGAATTTTCGACTAGCTCCAGAAACCTTTCTCCACACCGAAACTAAATTCTGGGCTATCTTTAACAATTTCCATTACCCTCATTTTGTCTTCTGGAGTCATTTCTTCTTTCCAGCGATCGCGAGCCACTTTGGGGTCTCTAAAAATTGTGAAGTATTTGTTCATCTTTACTTCTCCTCGTTTAATAGCTGATGTTAATGACTTATTACTACTCTCCTCAATAAATGCAATAGCTTCTTCTGGCATAGTTAAATTAAAATGCTGAAAAACTTGCTCTGCAATTTCTACAGGTCGTTCGGTCAAATCTTCATAAATCACAACTAATCCGTTGGGAGACTGCTGACAGGCGCGTAATGCTCGTCCAGTTTGAACTACCCAATATAGTGCTTCTTGTTCTATTGTCGTTAATTCTTCTAGCTTATGTTCGTAAATCTCCGCTAATTTGGGTGCGTGTTTGGGCAATACCCTCTTTAGTACCACCAGTCTATCTTCAGGCATGGGCATCAAAGCATTTTTTTGACCGCGTACAATGGAAGATGTTACAGCACAAGGATGACGGATTATGTAAACAACTGGTATTTCGGTCTTGTTTAAAAATGTGACTACCATATCCGAATAGTCAACCTCTTTAAAAATTAGAAAAGGTTTTTCTGTTGGAGTATATAAAGAACGAAAAATAGGAGATAAAAAAGCATTTTTTCTGGCTAATGGCCAGAAAAAAGATTTACCAAAAGACAATCTGGAAGAAAAATCTTTAGTAAAAAAGGGAGGCTTTTCACTTTCTGGATAAGCGGGTAGTAAACATTTGTAAATACTAGGCACATCTTCAGGAGAAATATTATCTGACATTATTAAGTCATACATTTCCTTTATTGCAGGTTGGGTTTTTTGCAATCGATGAAATGGCTCAAAACGATACAATATTTTTGGATGGCTAGCGACGATTGCGCCTAACCAGGTTGTGCCACTACGACCCAATCCTAGTATTGCTCCTATATGACAAACACTCTGTTTAGAAATCATTTTAATCTTAGTCTCTCTGCTTCCCCTGCTTGCATAAATCCATCAATTCAAAATTGATAGACCAATATTTTTTGAGCAGGTGATTTAATTCCGACTAATAGTTTAGCAGTTGACTAATTTTTACTCTGGATTATTTTTTCTGTTGCTGCCCATCGTCCCAGAGTAAACTGTTCCTCTTTTAGCATCCAGACTTAATATTGCTCCTTCTCTGATAACTTGAGTTGCTTGCTTAAAACCAACAACAACTGGAATTCCCAATCTTAAACCAAGAATAGCTGCATGGCTAGTTAAGCTATCTTCTTCTGTAATAATTCCTCCTGCTTGACGAATAATATCGACAAATCCTGCATTAGTTGAAGCCGTAACCAAAATTTCTCCTCGATTGAAATCTTTAATATCTCTGGGACTATTGGCTAATCTTGCCCTCCCACTTATCGTACCTTGACCAATTCCCGTACCCTGACCTAAAACAGCTTGTACCAATTCAACTTTAATTAAATCTGTCGATCCAGAAACTCCTTGGAGTGTTCCCGCGGTCATTACAACTAAGTCCCCCGCACTAAGCCAATCTTTTTCTTGAGCGACATTAATAGCAGCTTGAAAGGTTTGAGTCGCAGAAGCCAAATCTAATACGAGCAAAGGCTTAACACCCCAAACCAGTTGCAATCTTCTAGATACATGAACATGGGGAGTAATAGCTAAAATGGGCGTTTTTGGTCTAAATTTCGAGACATTACGAGCCGTAGAACCAGTTTTAGTCAAAGTCATGATCGCTGAAGCTTCTAGTTGTTCGGCAATCTGACCAACTGCTGCGGAAATAGCATTAGGAATAGACCATTTTTTAAAATTGGGATCGGGTTCTATCCGTTTTTGCTCCCTTTCGATCCGTCGCGCTATTTTGGCCATAGTCGTTACAGCTTCCACAGGATACTGCCCTACAGCAGTTTCGTTAGATAGCATAACCGCATCTGTGCCATCTAAAATAGCATTGGCTACATCAGACACCTCAGCGCGAGTTGGTCGAGGATTATTGAGCATACTATCTAACATCTGTGTGGCTGTAATAACAGGAATACCTAGTTTATTAGCTGTGGTAATTAATCTTTTTTGTAAAATAGGAACGTCTTCTGCGGGTAATTCTACCCCTAAGTCTCCTCTAGCTACCATGACCCCATCGCAGAGAGATAGAATAGCATCCATCTGTTCGATCGCTTCATGCTTTTCAATTTTGGCAATGACAGGAACAGATTTGCCAGCACTTGCAATTAAATCTTTAATTTCTAAAATATCTTGAGGATTTCGGACAAAACTCAGAGCAACCCAATCTACTCCTTGATCTAGACCAAATATTAAGTCTTCTCGATCTTTTTCGGTTAAAGCTTTAATAGAAAGATAAACGCCAGGAAAGTTGACTCCTTTATTACTAGAGAGTAGACCACCTACAACTACTCGACAGTGCAAATTTTCACTCTGGTAGTCTATTTTCTCGACAAGCATTTCTACTTTGCCATCATCAAGCAGTATTGTTGCCCCTTGAGGCACTTCTGCTATCAAATTTTGATAACTTACATAACTAATTTCTTGATTGCATTCCACAGAGCGACTAGTAAGAATATAGGGGTCTCCCTTCTGCAAAGAAATTTTGCCACAGGCATACTTACCCAAGCGAATTTTGGGACCTTGTAAATCTTGTAAAATCCCTACTGGTTGATTTAACTCAAAGGCTGTTTGCCGAATTAGGCGAATGGCTTTTTGATGATCTTGATGAGTACCGTGGGAAAAGTTTAGTCTTAATGTAGTCGCACCAGCTTTGATTATTGAACGTAATACATCTGGCTTGACAGTAGCAGGGCCAACAGTGGCAACTATTTTTGTTCGACGCAGATATTTTGGCGATCTCATTACCTATGAAAGAGATAACGGCAAGTGATAATTATACTTTATGGTTGGGTTTTCAGTCATCTATATTGAGCATTTTCATAAATAGAATTTATTAAGCCCTGCTATTTTACCGTTTTAGGGCTACATAATTAAAAAAATTTATAGATCGAAACTTACTCTGATGTAAATCTAATTAATGTATATAACGTTTTCAAATAAGTAAAATACACTTCGATCGACAATTAAAAAAACCATGGTCTTAACTCGGTCTCATTCAAAAAAGAACTGCTACAAATCATCTCCACTAAAACAAATTAACATTTAGTGTATTTTAGTTCAAACCGATTGATAAAATAATCAAAGAGAAAAAGTGAGCGATTATCTTTAAAAAATCTTAACCAGATCTCATTTTTTCTTTAAAAAGTAGGCACCATTTTTAGATTTTCAACACAAAATTCTTAGATTAGTGAAATATTCTTACTAAAAGAACTCATCCCTAGTATTCAAATAATTTGAAAAAAAGATCGAGACACTATCTAAACAAATTTTAGAGAATAAATCTAACCATCATTAGTTAAACCCTTAAATTTGAGCTAGTAAAGTCTATGTAAGCTTGTAATTTTTCTGGCTTTTTCGCATATATTATTTCTTCTCTATTTTATCTAGATGAGCTACTATATTCAGATCGATATTCTATCTTTATTTATTTTCAGTTTATTTACTTATATAATTATCAAAAATCTGGGTGGTTAATTAAGTTTTTTTGATGAACAATGTTAAGTAAACAAGATACTGCAGTACTAATATCAGCTATATTATTAACCTGGGGAGTTACCCCTAAATCTCTAGCATTCTCTAACAAAGTCAATGTTAATTCTGTTTTAAAAGAGCAATTGACAACACTAGACCCAAATAGTTTAAATGAAAATAGTTTTTTCTTCGATTCAGAAAAGTCTAATATAGCTATTCTGGCTCAAAATACCTCTTCTGGGAATTCCGATACCGTTAATACAACCGAGCAAAATGAGCCATTTAAGTTATGGTGGTTAACTCCATTAATTATTTTAGTTCCTGTTTTAGGCTTTTTAATATATAGGTCTGGCTCAAAGTCAGCACAAGCAAATCAAGAAAAGGCAATAGCCGATGAATCCACTTCTAGAGTAGCAGTTTCTTCTTCGGAACCATCAAAAGCAACCTCAGAATTGGCGGTAAATCCTGCTGTTATAGATAAACCAGTTCAAACTAGTACTACAGTCACAAAAATAGATAATCTTGATACTGAGGCTGTCCCGAATTCTGAAGTACCAGATCGAGTTCAAGAACTAACTCAAAGCACTCAAGAGCAGGCTGAGTCTGAGGTTAATCATACATCTGACAACGAGCAGCTATTAGAACAACCTCAATCTCTTGATATTTCTTCCACAACAGAAGAAATTACTAGTGAATCAATAGCTCCTCTGAGCGCAAATTTAGAATCAACTTTAGTTGAAAATGAAAACTCAGATAATAGTCTGCTGGAAGAATCGACAACTCCAGAAACAATAACTCCATCTGAATCTAATTTACCAGTAGAAACAGAAAAAATCAAAGTACAAGAAGTATCTGAACAAACAGAGACAGAACCCATTACCGATCGAGACTTAGCTAATATTTCAGAATGGTTGAATGAGAAAATAGACTCAAATGACAAAGATGTTAGCGTTATGGATGATTTCTGGGATAATTTATCTTCCATAACCGAAGAGATTAATTCAGAACAAATCATGGATACAGAACCAATTACCGATCGAGAATTAGCAAATATTTCGGAATGGTTGAATGAAAAAGTAAATACTACAATTCTTCAAGATGAGGATTTAGAAGAATCAAGCAATACGGCTTCAGAAACCTCGCAGGATCTTGTAGATAATAGCCTAAACCAGGAAGAAGAAGCAGAGCCGAATATCAAAAATAAGGAAGGAATTAGTGATTCGACTTCTAACTTCCTGGAAGATTTTTTAAATGAAAACTCAAATCAGGAGCATAAGCAATAAGACTTTACAGGTAAACAAGAAAGGACAGATTAAAAAATCTGTCCTTAACTCTTAATTAGAAATAGTTAGCTTAAAAGTTCATTTCCGCAGCCTGAACTCTTTCTACTTGCTTCTTCTTAATCACTAGTAAAATTTGACAAAGCATAATAGCACCAACAAAAGCCATCATTCCTGCAATACGAGCGGGACTTTGTAATACTACTTCTGTATCTTTTTGTCCAAAACCACCCACATTTGGATCGTTGGTAAGAGCTTCTCCAGCAGCAATTTGTTCTCCTTCGGAGACAATTAATTCTGGCCCTGCAGGAATAGTATCGACTACTCGATCTTCTCCAGTGTCAATTGTGACATCGTAACCCCCAGCTTCAGATTCGCCAATTGCAGCAATAGTACCAGTTACAGAGGCTTTAAACTGGTTATTATTGCTTAGCTGACCAGTAGGATAAACTTGGCCTCTGCCACGGTTAGCACCTAAGTGGACTTGGTATTTACCAAAATTAATATTGTTATCCTTACTAGGATCGGGAGATAATACGGGGAAAACGATTTCTTGATATTGATCCCCAGGTAATGGCCCAACAATGTAAACATTGTCTTGGTCTTCTTTATACTGTTGGAAGTAGACACCATTTACTTTTTCTTGCATTTCTTCAGGAATTCTATCAGAAGGAGCAAGTTTAAACCCATCAGGTAGCATCAACACCGCACCAACTTGTAAACCACCTTTAGAACCGTCTCCGTATATTTCTTGAGCGTCTAAATCGTAGGGAATTTTAACCACTGCTTCAAAGACTGTATCAGGGAGAACAGATTGAGGAATTTCAATTTCAGCAGGTTTTTGGGCTAAATGGCAGTTAGCACAGACAATTCTTCCTGTTGCTTCTCTGGGAGTTTCAGGAGCAGTTTGTTGCGCCCAAAAAGGATAAGCAGCAGCGGACTGGGGTAAAACTAGGTCACTAGTTACAAAAATAGTAAAGATCGCGATCGCTACTATCGTAATTTTGGCGATCGCTTTTTGAGCAGATTGTCCGATTACTGCTAATTTTGTGGATGTTCTCATCTCTATTGTTAATAATCTCAAAACTAAATAATTTTTTTCAAGTTCTCGATCCAAATCAACCAAATCGAATAGGTATTAAATATCACACCATCATCAAAGGCAAATTAACCCAAATTAAGTCCACCAGGGTTTTTCATTAGTACGGAAGTCAGTCTCAGTCCAAGGTGTAAATACCAATTTGTCATCTTCTGTAACTTCAGCATGAGCTAAGGCTAAAGAAAGAGGTGCAGGACCTCTGACTTTTTTCCCCGTGGCATCATATTGAGAACCATGACAAGGACACATAAATTTATTTTCGCTGGCATTCCAAGGAACTACACAACCCAAATGAGTACAAACTGCGTTAATTCCGTAATTTTCAAGAGTATTATCATCTTTAATTACTACATAGGTTGGGTCGCCTTTTAACCCTTGTGCTAAAGAGCGATCGCCCGCTTGATGCTCTTGGAGATATTCGCTAATAATAATATCATTACCCAACGCATCTTTGGCTGTTACGCCACCACCTGCGCCACCACTAGATGCAGGAATAAAATATTTTACTACTGGATACAATGCACCTAAGGCAACACCTGTAATTGAGCCAAAGGTTAATAGATTCATAAATTGGCGACGCCCCATATCGGGTACATCAGAAGAGCCAGAAATTTGAGTCATAGTTAAATAAAAAATGTGTAATTTTGTAAACTAAAATGGATGACAAGGACAAAAACTACTTTATATTTTGCCCTTTAAAATTGTCCATTTCAGGATCGATAGCCTAATTATAAAGTTATTTGTCTTTATAAAGGTTAACAACTACTGTATTAAATTATTACAGAGATTTAGTAAGAAATCAGAAAAAGAATTAATAAACGATTATCGATCGAGGAAAATGACAGGCGAAGAACTACAGAGAATCATATTAAGCAAATGGGGATGCTCCTACGATATTCAGTTACGACGGATAAAAGGACGAATTTTTGTCCAAATTATGTGGAAATATTTAGAACAAGCTTCTTTTCCTCTTTCCGAACAAGAATACTTGGAGCATTTAGAGGCAATTGCTGCCTATCTTAATGCCTGGGGAGGCGTTTCTCAAGTTCAAAATTTCATCGATCGAACTCGCGAACGTCCTCGTTTAGGCAAGGCAATTAGTATCCCTCTCGATCTAGGAGAACGAGCTTCTGAATGGATTTTGGATGATATATAAAGCTAGATGACGAAATTGTTTACTATTGTGAACATCGACCAAAAATAAAAAGCCCAACAATTAATATTGGACTTTGTAAGCGTCAATCCTGTTAGTAAATAAATTTTGTATTTATAAAACGTATTTAAATTTAGTCTTTATCCACTTATGTTCTAATATCATTTATTTTTCCTTAACTGCCATCGTGGTAAACACTGTTTTTTCCACTATTTATTTTTGTATTTTGCCCAAAATACTTTTAAACTAACCGAGCTTTTCCTCTGGAAAAATTTCTTTGAACTCGGCAATTAGGTCATCTAACTCTTCTAAAGCTTGGTCTACATCTATTCTCAGTGTACCTAAGTTAGGTGTTTCTAAAAGCTTGACTAGTAATTCTCTTTTGCTCTCAATTTGAGCAACTCTGGCTTTGATAATAGATTTATCCATGTTTTGCATTACTATGATAATTCTGGCTTTAAAATAAACAATACTGACCAAATTATATACTCAAAATGTTCCGTAAAATATCTCTAGCTGCTTTAGGACTATCTGTAGGTAGTGTTCTTACTATAATCGGTATTGTTGCTTATGTTACTGGCAATGCTACTCTCAATTTAGCAGGATTATTTTATGGTGTGCCTATTCTGCTAGGAGGTTTAGCCTTAAAAGCTTCTGAACTCGCGCCAGTTCCTTATATTGAATCGACAACACCAGAAATTCTAGCTTTACGAGAAGAACAAGCAACTTCTACACAAAATCAACTACGTCAAGATGTAACTCGCTATCGTTATGGGCAAGAAGCACATCTAGATGAAGCCCTAGAAAGGATTGGATTGAGTCCTTCGGATGCAGATAGACCGAATTTAATTGGTATACAAGAAACAGCAGTAGAAGGAGCATATACTTTGATGTTGCAATTTGATTCCCCTTTTATTTCTTTAGAACAATGGCAAGAAAAACAAACCAAAATTGAAAAATTTTTTGGCCCCGATATCAAAGCCAATATTACTCAACCAGAAGAAAACTACATTAATTTATCCTTGATTAAAGACAAAAACAGTTAAGGAGTTGGTTTCTTCTTAAAAATAACATTTAGATTGTCTGCTCCCAAACCTAAGTTGTTACTTTTGACCGCGAAATGCGGTCAGCTCAGACTCCGTCGTTATAGGCGCGGAGTAACGTTGACAATTAGGACAAAAATGAGTCGATCGCCCGCCTAATTTAATTTTATCAATAGGAGTACCACAGACGTGGCAGGGTTTTCCTTTTCTGCCATAAACCCAAGCAGCATCACCATAATTACCGCTTACTCCTAGTAAATTAAGAAAATCGCTAAAAGTCGTACCACCTTTATCTACTGCCACTTGCAAAACTTCAATAATAGCACTATGGAGACTAGCAATCTGAGTGTCAGTTAAATTAGCTGCGATCGACTCTGGGTGGATACCACTTTTAAACAGGGCTTCATCTGCATAAATATTACCAATTCCTGCTACTATACCTTGATCTAATAACAAAGTTTTCACTCGACGCTGACCAGAGAGTAATTTAGATTTAAAATAAGCCAGAGAAAACTGTTTGGAGAATGGTTCTGGCCCTAATTTTTGTAACCCAGTAATAATTTGTTCTGGTGCTATTGCGGGAGGAACGAGCCAGAATTTACCAAAAGTACGAGTATCGATAAAGCGTAATTCTTGTTTTTGAGGAAAAAAAAGACGGATGCGAGTATGCTTTTGTAGTGGTTCGTCTTGTTTTACCCATAAAAGTTGACCAGTCATCCGCAGATGTACTCCCAACCAACCTGCATCTTGTTTAGATGAGGCGATTAATTTAGCTAATAAATATTTTCCTCTTCTTTGCCAATGGGCGATCTCTACTCCTATTATGTTTTGCCAAAATTCGTCAATAGAAAGAGGGTAAGCAAGCGTTTTTTCAAGTAACACTTCCCCACCCACAATTGGTTGTTGCAGAGTTAACTGGTTAAGACCCCGTCTTACTGTCTCTACTTCTGGTAATTCTGGCAAACTTAAAACTATCCTTTAGTTTAAAATAACTAAGAATAGCCTATCAGTATTTGCTCTAGTCTCAAGCTGTTTTTAGCTAACTTCTTCTAATTCGCTTTCAGCAAAATTGTTAGTATTCACACCGCCAGCATTACCACTAAAGCCAGTGTAGTTAACTTTATCGAAACGGACAATGACTGGATAAATAATACCGCTTTGATCGACACTAGCAACTGTGCCAACATCTTGATACCAATAGGATTCTTTTCGGAGAATTCTCACTTTTGAGCCTCTTTTAATTGCCATAAATTTTTCCATTAAATAAATTTAGATATCCAAATATTACTGGATCGATTCTCTAGATTCGGATAATATTTTAAGTTTTATTGCGAATTTTGCCATTGTACATGGACGAAATGGGCTGGACGACCAAAATTATCAACGGTTTTGGCAATTTTTCCGATCTTGAGATTGAAGGGAATAGACGTAGTCAAATATTTTTGTACTGACATTCCAATATCTGGTGCGAGCAAACTAGCTACTGTGGCAGCACATCCCAAACCTAAAAGTTGCCCTAATGGTTCTCTAGGCATCAAAATATAGTTAGTTAAGATCGCTCCTGTAGTTAAAAACATGGCAACAGAGGCATTAGTGCCACAACGAGGATGCAGGGCTAAATTCCATTCTCCTTGTTTTAGGAGGTTCAAAGCTAGACTCACGGCACGTTTAAGCTTTAAAGGATCGATCTCTCCATACAGATAAAAGCCTTTTTCGGTAGATAACCCCCCAATTTCTTCGTTGTCCTTCAGTTCGAGATTAGTTGCATTTATGTAATTTTTGTATGCTGATTCTGAATTACTTAAAATCCAGACTGTTGCGTGTTCCAAAGCGTGTACTTGTCGCAACATCAAAATTTCTTTCAATCCAGGGATAAAACCCAATTGTTCTAGTAGTTGGCTATCGCGATCGGGTTGAGGCTGAAAAAAATCGAAATTGGCCAAATTTCCGCCGTCGGCGAATGCAGAATTGTTCATAGTCGTAATCGATCGGAGCGAATTGCCTGGATTTTTATTATAAAACAGGCAATTAACTAAAGATAATCGATAGTAAATTTTAATTAATTGATAATCAAGCCATCTACGCCTATATTTTTTAAAGTTTGTAAGACATTCTCGGCTGTATCCTGGTTACTAAACACTCCGATTTGTAACATAGGTTTACCTTGATAAACAGTATTAAAAGCATCGGGATAAAGCGAGCGCACTTCTGCTTGTTCCCCCTCATCCTTAGCTTCGGCAATCACTTTGTACTTAGCAGTATTGCTGGCGGTAGATAGTCCTCCTAATACATCAGATAAACTACTAATTTGATTAGTCGATGAAGATTGTTCTGAAGTCTGGGGTTCAGTTTGCGGAAAGGAGGGAACGGGCAATTTAGATGGGACGATATTTGTTTTAGCTGGAGAATTTTCCAAGTCTACATTAGAAGAAGCATTAGATAAGGTAGAAGGATCTGGAGGCACGGCAAAAATAATTTCCTCATCTGGGTTTGTTGTAGAATCAGATGACGGAGGGGCAGAAATAGTTTTCGGTGGTGGCAGAGTATCGCTATTATTAGGGGCTAATTCGGAAACAGTGGGAGGTTGCGCTGTAGGTTTAGATCTTGCTGGTGCTTGTGTAGGTAAGGGAGATAAAGGTTTGAGGGGTTTTATTTCGGTTGGGCTACTGGCAACTGAGATATTAGCTGTACCGTGAAGATTCAAGTTTCCTTCTGTTTTGCCGTTAATTTCTGTACCAGCAGCGTTAAGGGGATATGGTGTAGCATTCTGGATATCTAATTTTTGATTACTACGGAAAACATTATTACCTGGTCGCTCGGTTGTTCCTAAATTTACTCTAGATTGAGCGATCGCTACTAAACCATATTCCAAAGAATTAGTAATTACATTATCTCGTAAAACCGCCTGAGAATTACCTTCTAAAATTACACCAATTCGATTACCACTAAAACTATTACCAATTAGAGTTGGTGCAGCGTTTTGAACGATACTTACGCCGAAACCCGTATTATTAAATTCATTATTTTCTACCTGAGGTTTGGATGTTCCATAAATTAGTAAGCCATTACCTGCATTACGAGAAAAATAGTTATTTTGAATTATAGGGTTACTTTTCCCGTTGACGGATAATCCTGTATTGCCGTTACGAATAAAAGTATTATTAGTAACTTTAGGATTAGCCGATTCAATCCATAATCCATGTCCTCTAGTATGAGGATTAATCACACTCACCCCAGTTATTTCTTTGGCTTGTTTAATAGCTGCGATCGCTACCTGTTGTCCTGCACCTGTAGGACTTACAAAATAGCCATTACCAGTAATTATGACATTATGCCCTTGGGAACTAGGACTACCCTGAAGCGTGATACTTTTATCTATAATTAAAGGAAAGCTTTCTCCTGTCTCTTCACTATAAGTGCCAGGGCTAAGCTCGATTATAGTGTCGGGCTGAGCTAGTTTGAGAGCTTGAGTTATTGTCTTTAGAGGAGATTGCTGGCTGCCTTCCCCTCCATCGCTTCCTCTAGCTGAGTCAACATAAAGAATATTTGTTTCTGTCGAAATTATCGATCGAGAATTGGTTTGCGCTAAAACTTGTCGGGGTAAAATAATTTTGCCTGTAATTAAAGGTAAAATTAGCAACAGAGACAAACTAGCTATCCATTTTGTCCCAATCATCTTATTCTGGGGGCAATAATTAAGTCGATCTCGCTTAATCATAGTTAGTCTCCTTCAATATTCAAAACATCTTCTCGTCAACTCATGAAAAAAGACGAGATAAAAACATTTATAGTTGCATTTAAACGGTTCTAGATAACGTATAATTGCGAAAGTTTATGTTTATTGATTAACTGTAACTAAGTGAAACTATTTGTTTACCATACTCCTGAACT
Source organism: Xenococcaceae cyanobacterium (assembly GCA_051439545.1). Classification (GTDB taxonomy): domain Bacteria; phylum Cyanobacteriota; class Cyanobacteriia; order Cyanobacteriales; family Xenococcaceae; genus JASJDJ01. The sequence goes on from JBFRWK010000225.1 coordinate 25,965, forward strand.
TGCGCCTTCAGAACAACTCCCTGATTGCGCTGTAGTGATAGATGTTTTGAGGGCGACTACGACTATTGCTACTGCCCTAAATGCAGGTGCAGAAGCGGTACAAGCTTTTAGCGATCTAGAAAAATTAATAGAAACTTCTGAAGCCTGGCTCCCAGAAAAACGTTTGCGGGCAGGGGAAAGAGGTGGAGAAAAAGTTGAAGGCTGCGATCTGGGTAATTCCCCGCTCAATTTTACGGGGGAAGTTGTGGCAAATAAAAGATTATTTATGACCACTACTAACGGAACTCGTGCTTTAGGTAAAGTAGCTCAATGTCCTAGGGTAATTACTGCTGCTCAAGTTAATTATCAATCTGCTGTTAATTATTTACTTGAAAATAAACCCGAAACCGTTTGGTTGTTAGGTTCGGGATGGCAAGGTAGTTATGCTTTGGAAGATACGGCTTGTGCTGGAGCAATTGCTCATGCTTTAATCGAACAAGATAATCTGGCCTTAGCTGACATTTCAGGCAATGATGAAGTTATTGGCGCGATCGCTCTTTATTCTCAGTGGCAAGATAATTTAGTCGAGTTGTTCCGTCGATCGAGTCATGGACAACGTCTTTTAAGATTAGGCTGTGATGACGATCTAAGATATTGTGCTGAAAATAATACTTTAGAAGTTCTTCCTATTCAGAAAGAACCAGGAATTTTAGTGAAGTTATGAAGCTTGACGTAATTTATACTGCTCTTGGTTGAATTGCTTCTGTTCTTCTGTCAATAAGGCATAGTTTTCCAGAGGGGGGCGCATATCCCACTGGATTTCTGCAAATACTAACAAGCTTACTGTCATAATTAAGCCCGTTAGCAAAAATTGCCAACCCATAAAATAAGGTAGAGTAAATAGACCCAAACCATGAATAGTAGCCGAGGTTATCAAAGCACGGGAACGTAATCCTACTCCTGTTAAGAAATAGCCAATAGCACTCAAACCCAACCAAAGATGACACAGATGAATTAATATTTCTCCCCACCCTAAAAAGATACTAAGATCGGTAAGAGAAACACCTCCAAGCATTAATAAAGACCAAGTATAGAGTACCCAACGTAATCGTTCTACTTTGACCCAAAAGTAAGTCATTTTAAACATGGCAATTGTGCCAACAATCGTTAGCATTGACCAAACATAAGCTTGAATAGTCCAGCTAATCGGATTAAATTGGGCTGTAATAAAGATTATTGCCGAGATGAGACCCCAGACTACAAATACTTGGTCTATTCTCGTATAAGTTGCTGAAAATAAAGTTTTATTTCTAAGAGAAAGTTTTAATTCTAATAGCCCCTGACGGTCTTGAATATCTAGTGCTTCTTGTTTACGACGGAATATAGGTTGATGCTGGTCAAAAAAATTCATCGAGCCAGTTATAAAGTAGTTAGCTAACAATGATTTATTTTACTCTAATTTTGTACATATTTCTTAACATTTATTTACAGATTTCCGTACCTCATTCAAGTTACTAATTAAGTACTAGATTTGAACAAAATGTATAGATATGTTACCACTTCATATCGAAACTCCTCTGGTACAGTCTCAACCTATTAGCCTTGCTAGTGGTTGTTCTGTCTGGCTCAAACTCGAAGCATTACAACCACCAGGCTCTTTTAAAATTCGTGGTATCGGTGCTGCCTGTAAATACTATGTCCAGAAAGGAGCAAAACGGTTAATTACTTCCTCTGGAGGTAATGCAGGCATGGCTGTAGCTTATGCAGGTCGTTTTTTGTCTGTTCCCGTAACAGTTGTTGTGCCAGAAACTACAACCGAGAGGGCAAAAGAACTGTTAAAACAAGAAGGAGCAAAGGTTATTATTCATGGGGCATCTTGGCAGGAAGCAAATGAACTGGCAAGATCGATCTTAGAAACTGACGATGCTTTTATTCATCCTTTCGACGATCCTCTCGTTTGGGAGGGACACGCTACCATGATTGACGAAGTAGCTCGATCGAACATCAAAATAGATGCGGTTGTCTTGTCGGTTGGTGGTGGCGGTTTATTATGTGGGGTAGTCGAAGGTCTGCGTCGCAATCAACTGGCTCATCTTCCTATCATCGCCGTGGAAACTGAAGGAGCAGAGTCTTTTCATAAATCCCAGCTAGCGGGAAAACCGATCCAATTAGATAGTATCTCAACTATAGCTAGTACTCTAGGTGCAAAGCAAATATGTGACAGGGCTTTCCAAATATCAAAAGAACATCAAATTATTAGTGTTGTTGTCTCAGATCGATCTGCTTTAATAGCTTGTGAAAAATTTCTTGACGACCATAGAATATTGGTAGAGCCTGCTTGTGGTGCATCTTTAGCCTTAGCATACGATCGCGCTTCAATTCTAGATAAGTTTGAAAATATACTCGTTATTGTTTGTGGTGGTGTTACTGCCACCATAGATCGAATTCGTCAGTGGTTAGCAATATATTCATAACTCTACTTTTCAGAATACCTAAATTAATATTAGAAAATATCGGCTGGGTCGGCTGACTGAAGTTTGCGGGTGGCGATCCCCCCTGAAACAGTACACATAATAATGGTTAAGAGCAGTACGAAAATAGCTCTAGATACTGGCATGACTAGAGGTAAAGCTGTACCCATTGCCGTTAAACGATATAGTCCTAAAGCGATCGCTACACTGGGAACAAATCCGATCGAAGCTAAAATAATCGCTTCTTCAAACACCACACCAAGTAAATAGAAATTGCGGTAGCCCATTGCTTTAAATGTCGCGTATTCTGCCATATGATCGTTGACATCGGTAGAAAGAACCTGATAAACAATTACAATGCCGACAATAAAACCTACTGCCGTACCTAGACCAAAAATAAAGCCAATGGCTGAATTAGTTTGGATATGATTAAGCTCGAAGTCTACGTATTCTTGATGAGTAAAAGCACGAATGTCTTCAGGCAAATAGGCGTTTAAATCTGTTCTTACAGCTTCAAGATTGTAACCTTCTTTGAGATTAATTACCCCTAAACTGACTGTTCCTGCTTGTTTTCTAGGAAAAAACCGCAAAAAATTTTGCTCACTGGTAACTAATGCACCATCATCTTGGAAAGAAGCACCTAATTGAAATAAACCAGTAATAGTAACTGTATTTCTGTCGATTTCTGTAGTTACAATTTTGTCCCGTTCGATTTGGGAAATAACTTCTTGATATTCTCCCCTAGATGCTTTATCGAATAAAACCGTATTAGGTATCTTGAGTTTATCTAATTGACTGTTAATTTCTGGTAGATTGAAAATGGGACGATCTGGATCGAATCCAATTACCATCATCGAGGTTTTCTCTCTAGTTTGAGGATTGCGCCAATCTAAAGAACCAACATAAACAGCTTCTGCAGATTTTACTCCAGGAATATCCATCGCCTGATAAAGTCGTCGTCGCGGAAAAGTATATAGTTTATTAAAATTAGTTGCTTGACTACTGACTAAAATAATATCTCCCTGAATTTGTCGAGGATACTGAGTATTAGTTGTATAAAGAGCATCTTTAAATCCTAACTGCATAAAGATGAGAATATCTGCAAAAGCAATTCCTGATAGTGCAGTCAGCAAGCGCATCTTATCGTGCTTGAGTTGTAGCCAACCTAGAGGAGTTCTATTTTTTAAGACTTTGAATATCATTGTTGTTATCTCAATTTCTCACAAGTCGGAATGAAAATGGAATTAGGACAAACCTAAGAAGAAATGAAAGAGGACTGGGAAGATTTAGCATTATTAGGATTATTGTTTTTAAACTGAACTGTTTAGTTTTTAAGAAAAGAAAGTATAGCAGTCACTGCTATCCACGGTCACTGTTACACCGTTTTTTGACGAACGGGTATTATAAACGGAATACAAGTGGACGGCAGATATCTTTAGGTCGCCTTAAGCTTCCGTGCCACTTTTGAATAAGATTCAAGCTCATGACCTTTCGGTATCTACGGTGAAGAGTGTTCCCCAGTAAAAAGCAATCTCTAGGAAAATACTGATTAGATTTCTTGAATAGATTCGAGCCACTGTTTGATTTCTGCGTCAAAAGCAAGAACTTTTGAGCCACCAGAGAGAGGATAGTAAGCGTACCAGTAGACGTTGTTATCGCGATCGCGACCTCGACGAATTTTGGGTCGATATCCATTCAGCAGTAGGCGAATTAGGAGTTGAATGGAGGCGATCGCACGAGCTAACATAGATTTTAGGGAAGAAAGACGAAAAGTATCACTTTTTCTCCAGAAAAGAGCATGATATTCAGACTCAATCGTTTTAATTTGATTAGAGTAAGCTCGATCTAAAAAACCTAATTTCATGATTATATTTTCTCCTTGGTTAACTTGTCTGTATTAAGATCGAATCCGAGTCGGCTGGAGTGTTTTCACGCAGCCCGACGTGGAATCAGCCTGTTTTCTAGCTTCGCTTCCGTCTGCGCTACTTGCTGTTTCACTTTGATTACACTATCGGGATTGAGGGAAATCGAGTCAATTCCTGCTTCTACCAAAAAAGTAGCAAAATCGGGATGATCCGAAGGAGCTTGACCACAAATTCCCACCTTACGACCTTGCTGATGAGCCGTTTTAATCAGGCGACGAATCATCCGCTTTACAGCTAAATCCCGCTCGTCAAATAATTCTGCTAAGTTCTCAGAATCTCGGTCTATACCTAAAACTAACTGGGTTAAGTCATTAGTACCAATGGAAAAACCATCAAACCGCTGAGAAAATTCGGCAGCTAACTCCACATTGGAGGGAACTTCACACATGACATAAACTTGTAAGCCATTTTCTCCCCTTCTTAGTCCATTTTCTGCTAAAACTGCCAACACTCGATCGGCTTCAATAAGGCGACGACAGAAAGGAATCATAATAATCACATTATCCAAACCAATTATCTCTCGTACCCGCTTAATTGCTTGGCACTCTAGAGCAAATCCTTCCCGATAGCGAGGACTGTAATAACGAGAAGCACCGCGAAAGCCTAGCATGGGGTTGGCTTCAGTTGGCTCGAATTGTCTTCCCCCAATTAAATCTGCATATTCATTAGTTTTAAAATCACTCATCCGCACAATTACTGGTTCGGGATACTGAGAAGCAGCAATCTTGGCAATTCCTTGCGCCAACAAATCTACAAAATATTCTTTTTTATCTTTATATCCCTGGGTTATAGCACGAATTTGCTGTTTAGCTTCTCGATCTTTTAGTTGCTCAAAATGGATTAAGGCAAGGGGATGAATCTTAATCAGGTTATTAATGATAAATTCCATCCGCGCTAAACCAATACCATTTACTGGTAACTTCCACCATTTAAAAGCTGCTGCGGGACTGGCAATATTAATCATGATACGAGTCTTAGTTTCTGGGATTCGGTCTAAACTGACTTCTGATTGCTCGTAGTCCAAAATGCCATTGTAGATCTGTCCTCTATCTCCTTCCGCACAGGAAATAGTAATCTCCTGATGCTGCTGCAATAATTTGGTAGCCTGTTGAGTCCCGACAACTGCGGGAATTCCTAATTCGCGACTGATAATAGCAGCATGACAGGTGCGTCCTCCCGAATCGGTGACGATACCAGCAGCACGTTTCATCACCCGAACCCAGTCGGGGTCAGTCATCTTCGTGACTAAGATTGCCCCATCTTCAAATTGGTCGATCTGTTCGACACTTTCAATCGAACAAACTTTTCCTGTAGCGATCGCTGCCCCGACGCTCAATCCAGTTAATATGGGTTGGTGGGACTGTTTGAGTGCATAGGTTTTGAGAATTCCTACTTCTTGTCGAGACTGAACGGTTTCTGGTCTGGCTTGGACAATAAATAATTCTCCTGTATTTCCATCTTTTGCCCATTCAATATCCATTGGTCTACCGTAATGAGATTCAATACGATTTGCCCATTGTGCCAACTGCAAAATTTCCGCATCGCTAAGAATCAAGGATTGACGTTCAGCAGAAGAGGTTTCCACCTGACTAGTCTGTCGATCTGTCTCTTGGGCATAAATCAGCTTTTTCTCCTTAGAACCAGGAGTTTTCTCGACAATAGGTTGCAGTGATGGTTTATTTAATAGAGGTTTGAAGACGCGAAATTCATCTGGGTTGACAGTACCTTGAACTACATTTTCTCCCAATCCCCATGCACCTGTAATCAAAATAATGTCATTAAATCCAGTTTCTGGATCGATGGAAAACATCACCCCTGCACTAGCTAAATCAGACCGAACCATCTTCTGAATCCCAATGGAGAGGGCTACTTCTAGATGGTCAAAGCCTTGGGTATTGCGATAGCTGATGGCACGATCTGTAAACAGAGAAGCATAGCACTTGCGACAAGCTTCAAGAACTTCGGCAATACCGCTAACATTAAGATAAGATTCCTGTTGACCAGCAAAACTAGCATCGGGTAAATCTTCGGCAGTAGCACTACTCCTAACCGCAACGTCTACATTATCAGTGCTATACAAGCGACATAATTCGCTATAGGCATTGGTAATTTCAGTTTGAATTGCCTCTGGGAAGGAAGATTGATAGAAGAGTCTGCGTATGAGTTTTCCTGCTTGTTCCAGGGCAATCTTGCCTTTTTCGAGTTGGGCAAGATAAAATTCAATTTTTTCAGTCAAGTTATTGACTTTGAGGTAATCTCGATAAGCATCTACTGTGATGGCAAAACCATTGGGTATTTGAATGCCTTCTGACTCAAGAGATTGCATCATTTCCCCTAAAGAAGCGTTTTTTCCACCTACAAGGGGCAGGTCTTTGAGGCTAAGACTTGTCAAAGAACGAGTGTAGATGTTAGCGGTTGTGGGATACATAATTTTTAATCGTTTCTTGCGTTACTAAAGTGCGATTTACTGTTGATTTCTAAATTTTTTTAGCTTGTTGTTAAGTCGAGCGACATCGACTTTGACAGAACGTTTTAAGCTATATATGAATTGAGCGTCAAAATTATGTAAGTTAAATATGTATTTGCTTAGAGGTAGTGAGGCACCCATCCCTAAATTTATTACTATTATGAGGTTATCCTTGAGGAAGTAAAAGGGGAAAAATTCAGGTATTGTTTCAGGTATTTTGGGAAGAAGTGACTCTTTTATTCTGTTTCCGAACACTCGCGATCGCCGCTCATCAAAAATAATGCCAAATCGAGCCATTTTTGCGGGTGGTTGTCTGGCGGAATCAGCGTCTGTTTGACCAAGTCATTCTCTGCCATCGCCTGATTGCAATTCTTGAGGCTGGTTAAAGTGCGATTGGCACCCCAGTCATGGATAATGTGCTTCATAATTTAGAAAATCCTTGAAAATTCTGTCTCACTACTTATGAATCATTAATGAAACTTAGACATTTTGTGTTGTTTTTTGTCTAAGTAAGCTTAGACGCACTAAAGTTACCTATTCTGTTCCTTCTCCATAAGGCGTTTGAGAATTTTAAAGTGCAATGTAAATGCGTCTAAGCTTACCGATAAGACAAATCAGTTATTGTCAACCAAAAATCTCTTCTACTCGCTGACTAATCGCTAGCATATTTGCTGGTATATTTTGACTCAACATATGTTCGACTAAAGCTATGGGAAAGATGCGCTTTGGGGACAGGAAAAAGTCAAAAATTAGATCGATTCCAGCTTTTGACTCAAATAGGCTCGAAGGTTCTAACCGCCAATGACCAGAGAAAGCTTTCATGTCTCCCTCGATTAACTGGTAATGAATCTCGTGAGGAAACTTTTCTTCTATATCAAAAACTGAACGGGCTGAAAAGTTCATTCCCATAAAATTCTTGGTGCGAACTTGTTCTATACGAAGGCCTCCGTTTGGACGATCTAAACGTCTACTTTGGATTAAACTGGGCATGAACTCTGGAAAACTTTCATAGTCTGTGAGAACTTGCCAAACTTCTTCTAATGAGTAGGGAATCTGAATTTTGGCAAAGACACGTCGTTGCCGTTCCTCTAATTTTTCAATTTTAATGTCTACAGCTGATTGAATTACTGAATCGGCAGAATTTGATGTTTCTAATTCTAGTTCAGTCTTAAAATTACTAGTGGTTGTGGAAAAGTTAGATTTTGGTTGTAAGTCATCTGTTTTACTCATTTTTAGTTCCGTTAATAAAGTTGACAAAGATTGAACATCAGTTACCAGCTACCAGCGATCGGTTTTCAATTCTGAGGTATGAGTTCCCCACTAAATCACAAAAAAAAGTAAACTGTAAAACTGTCGCTCGAAGCTATTAGCGTTGCCAACAGCAAGGTTAAAACTAACTGCTACTAAAGATCTTGGAAAGTTGAATAATTCAAGGCTAATAGCTAATTGATAAATGCCCGATCGCTGGTCACTATTGACTACACAGTACTAGCAGCTTTATATCTCTCTAAATTAGTAACTCCTGTAGGTAAAGGCAATTTTTGATACCAACGACCAACAGATTGACCAATAACAGCTATTTCCTGCATTAAAATCTCATATTGCTCTGGCGTGAGAGACTGAGGACCATCGGAAAGAGCCTTCATTGGATTGGGGTGAACCTCAATCATTAGAGAATCTGCCCCAGCTGCGATCGCAGCTTTAGCCATTGTGGGTACATACTCTACTTTTCCCGTACCATGACTGGGATCGACCATAATGGGCAAGTGAGTTAGACTGCGCAGGACGGGAACGGCAGCCAGATCGAGAGTATTGCGGGTATACTTGCGATCGAAAGTGCGAATTCCTCGCTCACACAAAATCACATTGGGGTTCCCTGCTGCCAAAATATACTCGGCGGACATCAACCAATCTTCAATAGTAGCTGCCATTCCTCGTTTGAGTAAAACAGGCTTATTAATTGCTCCTAATTGCTTCAAAAGTGAGAAATTCTGCATATTACGAGCCCCAATTTGAATGATGTCAGCCACCTCTGCAACTTTAGGAAGGTCAGCCGAATCCATTACTTCAGTGACGATTCCCAAACCTGTAACCTCGCGAGCTTTAGCTAGTAAACCTAAAGCACTCTCACCATGTCCTTGGAAAGAATAAGGCGAGGTTCGAGGCTTATAAGCTCCACCTCGCAACAACTGCGCTCCCGCTACCTTAACTCGCTGCGCTGTTTCCACAATCATGGCTTCATTTTCTACAGAACAGGGCCCAGCTACAGTAACAATGGGATGATTGTGACCGAGAACCACAACTCCATTGGGAGTGGGGACAGAGACTTCTGTGGGTTCTCCATGACGAAATTCTAAACTAGCTCTCTTAAAAGGCTTATCAACTCGCATCACCTTCTCAATGAAAGGGCTTAGTTGTTGAAGGTGTTCGGGATTAAGAGTAGCAGTATCTCCTACTAACCCAATTATTACTTTGTGTTTACCGACAATTTTTTCGGGTGTAATACTATCACTTTGTAATTCTTTGATAATTCTTTTAATTTCTAATTTAGGGGTATCAGTTTTCATTATTACGATCATTGGCTTAAATCTCCTTGATTTTGAGGAAAGTATCAGAAAATATTTAGGGTTGGTAAAAAATGTCAGTATCTCTCACAGACAAAAGTGGGAGCGACATACATTTGGCTTTTGGACATCCAGTCATAAATTGATGAGAAGACGACAAAAAGGAAGAGAGAAAAACAGAAAACCTTGACATTTACAGGAATTTTCTATTTTTTATCAAGTTTCAACATAAAAAATGGATATCCCTGCAAATATTCTGAAAAGGCAAAACCCTTTGAAGAAAGCTCTTTTTCCCATTTTTCTATATCTGCTTCGTCTGGAACCAGTTTTTTGTGTTTGTTATGAAGAAAACGAGAAAAGCTGGGTTTCAGTAAACTTGGTATTCTTATATGCTTTACCAAATTCATTATGTCCGCCACTGAGGCTTCTGCAAAAAACTCGGAAAACAACATTTTTCCCCCTGGTTTAAGAATACGAATGCACTCATTAAGTCCACGAACTCGATCGGGAAAATGCTTGATTGCCCCCAAAGAATAAATACCATCAAATGTTTCACTACCAAACTGAGATAAGTCCATGGCATCGGCTTGAACAAAAGATAAGTGGGACTGAACTCTGCTAATGTCTTGGTCTTGACAAATGAGTTTTTGATAGTTTTTCTTTCCCAAGGAAATCATCTCGGCAGAAAAATCGGCAGCAATAATTTCTAAATCGGGTCGATCTTGGCAAATTTGTATAGCTTGAAAGCCTGGACCACTTCCTACTTCCAGAATCTTTCCACCTTCTGGAATAAAATTGAGAAACTTCTCTTGTAACTCTCTCGAGAACACAATAGACGTAGCCTTGCCAACAATCTGTTCATAAACAGAAGCAAAGGTTTTAGTTTGGTATAGCCATCGAAATAAGTTATGGCTAAACTGATCTTTCATAAAATAATCCTCCGCAAACATTTAGAGTTGAGCAAACAAATCAGTATCTCTCACGAATAAAACTAGGAGCAACATAGATTTGGCTTTTATACATCCAGTAATAAATTAATGAGAAGATAGCAAACACCAACAGAGAAGAACAGAGAAGCTTGGCAGTTAAAGGAATAAGTAGAAAAGAACTAACGAACTCAATTAGGATCAGACTAATAAGTAATCTGGCAATGGTTTTTCGTTTCATTAAGTTGCACAATATAGCACCTGTTGGAGCACCGACTACAACTACTGGTACTGCTGCTAGCCAATAATTAGTTATCGGCTCGACAAAATCACCAACAAAATATTGATGAAGGATAAACCCAGCCACAGCATTGATAGCCATCAAAATAACCGAAGTCGGAGTACTTACCTTTTCGCACAAGCCGAACAGTAATATCATGACGGAAAAACCAACAATATCCATACCACTGCCGACTAACCCACTGACAACACCTCCCCAAAGTCCTGCTACTAGAGAAAAAACTTGTTCTCTTTTTCCCCAAGAAGGGATAGCTAAATTCCGCCTCCTTATGGTGCGATTTAAGGCAAACAAAACGAGTGCAAAACTGCAAACCATCATCGTAAAAGAAAACTTAATGACATTGGAGGGCAAAACTGGGGCTAAAAAGACTGAGCCTAAGATGATGCCAGGAACACCTCCAAGACTTGCCCAACGAATGAATCGCCACTCTACCTTGGTTTTCATTGCCACAATAGTCAATGAAGCTGCACTCATACCAATACTTTGAATAGCTAAAGAAAAAACTTTTGCCTCAGAGGGAGGAACGTGCAGCACTTTGGTAAAAACTGGAAAAGCAACTGCTCCCCCACCCATACTCGTACCACCTGCTACTATTGAACCAAAAATCATAGTTAGGGCAGCCTTCCAGTTGAGAATCAGATTAGAAAAAGCTTGGATAGGACCAGTAAGAATTAACCAGACAGTCCAGACAGTGAGAGCAACTAATATGCTGACGCGAATAAAGTGTTGAGAAAACACAGTCTTGGCAGCAAGGTAGAAAAATTTGGGGATAAACTGGCTCTTGCTGTAGTTGTTGACTTTTTCTGTTCGTCGAGATTTTTTTGGCTTGAGCATACATATTCTCACATTAGTTGAAGTTTTTGATTAGCGAAGACCGTTGAGAAATATCATCAACTCAGCCTTGCTTAATTAAGGGATGAAATATCCAAGCTCTGGGCTTTAAAACAATCAGTAATAACGGTCATCATCGAAGGTCTGGTTATCTAGTTCTGAGAATAGTGAAACCCGTTAGCTATCTAGATCTGCCCAAGCAACAAAGCTGGCAAATGTATATTGGCGATCGAAAATTTCTTAATAGCGAACACCTTAGTAGCGTATCAAAACGCGATCGCGATTAGCTTAATTCGACTTACCCTGAATTCCTTGCTCTAATGTAGCTAATCAAAGTGTTTTCGATCTCGTCTTAGCGAGTGCTGATAGGGGAGAGTTAATGCAAAAGTTGTTCTATCTTACGAGGCTAATGGCACTTGTGGTGAAAAATGATTCTCAGGAAACTTTTCAGTAATAATCATCGTGATTTTTCCTTGAGAGGACACAGAATAAGTGCGGAAAAGTAAATTTTCCTCGGGTTCAATACCAAAATAATTCGACAATTCATTGGCTGGCTCTATGCCAGAGTCTATGATTTCTTTAAAAGTTTCAACTTTTTGCTCTGACCAAAGCTTGCCGATGGGTATATTGGTGTTCAGCAATTGATGCCTAAATCGTTCCTCTAGATTATTAATCAGGATAAGCGAATCAGCATAGATAAAATTAAGACCGCTTGTCTTCCCTTGAAGAAGGACTTTTCTGGCAATAACTTGCTCTTCTTGATTTAGTTTAATGTTCGGCAATTCAAGCTCGATCTTGGCTAGATTTTCTGAGAGTTTAACTACTTGAATTGGCTCAGATAAGTAAGCTTCTAACATAGCTGTAACCGTGCCATTAGCTTTCATCAAAATCCTCTGAAAAGGAGTCAAATTTGATGTTCCTATGTAATAAGTAGATGTTTGTAAATTACCTCTGATGGTCTTGTTTTTAGAGGAACGCACGGACGCTTTTGTATAATTGATAGACATTTAAATCACCTCTGATGGTTTGCTCTTGTTTGAGTAAAGTTGATAGCAGTTTTCAATTGGCTGAAAAACAGAATTCTCAGTTGAATCGGCTTCAGGAGATCGGTACACTCATGTGAAAACCGCTATGAAAGATGAATAGTAATTCTAGATGAACTATGAAAGAGAGTTTTAGACGAATGGCAGGCTTGAAAAGCGCGATAGTACTTACCAAAAATCATGCTGTGGCTGGCATTTGACGAAGTAAATCACTGGGTTTTTGCTTGAGAGAATAAGCTTTAGAGCTTTGTTTCTACCAAACATCAGGGTGATTAATTCATCCTGCAATTGTACTTCAGTGATTAACTGATACCAATTCACTAAATAAACGCTATACAAGAGAAGAGTAAAGCTAATAGTCTAGTAAAACATCTTTAGCAAAGTTAAAGTGAATTGGTATGACCTTGTGTGTTGCAAAATCTTCTAATCAGAACTAACTTAAGCAACTAATTGTTCCGCAGTCGAATTTTTAAGCAAGCCTGACTTATCTCTTTTTCCCTTAAAAACCATCTGGACTCCTCTAGCTGGAGCTAGGCGAGCACCTCCACGTTTGGGTAATTCAGGTTTATTGTCTGCTAGGGCGAGGTCATAATTAGTCAAAATTGTGGCGATTGCAAGTTTCATTTCAAATTGGGCTAAAGCCTGACCAACACAGGCACGCTGACCACCACCAAAGGGAATAAATTCGTAGGGAGAAAACTGACGCTTTAAAAAGCGTTCTGGTTTAAACAGTTTGGCATCAGGATAAATATCTTCCCTTTGATGCAACAGATAGATACATCCTGCTACTAACTGTCCTGGTTCTAGTTCATACCCTAATACTTCTGTTTTTTTCTGCACTACTCTCGGTAAAGTTAACATTCCTACAGGATAAATACGGAGAGCTTCTTTACACACTGCATTAAGATAGGGCAATTTTGCGATCTCCACAGGGTCAGGAGATTTTCCTAAGGTAGCGATTTCTGCGAGTAATTTTCTCTTAACTTCTGGTAACTGATGAATCCAATACAAAGCCCAAGACATAGAAATGGCAGTAGTTTCATGTCCTGCAAATGTCAGAGCCATCAACTCATCTCGTAGTTCAGGTAAAGTCAGAGAATTTCCTGCTTCATCTTTAGCAGAGATTAATAGAGAAAGGATATCTTGACGGGAAACATCAGGATTAGCCTTCCTCTCTTCTATTTCTTTGTAAATCGCCCGATCGACTGCTTCTCGTTGTCGGAGAAAACGACCCCAAGGACTCCAAGGACCTAGATCTTTTTGTAACCATTCAATAAATAGAAGAGAGACATTGAGGGGAGATTGAAAGATTTCAGCTATTTCAGAAACTAATTGGCGCAATTTTTGAGAGCGGTCGTTTAAGCCATACACTGCTTCTAAAATGACTTGCATAGAAATATCTTGACATGCTGTTCTTGCTGTAAAAACTTGATTGGGGGTAAATTGCTCAAAAATTTGCCTCGTCAGATCGCAAATCAACTGACCATAAGCTTTCATCCTCTCTCCGTGAAAAGGGGGTAAGAGTAACTTACGGCGCTTTACGTGGCGATCGCCTTCTAGTCCTAATATAGAATTATTCCCTAATATGGGTCGTAGAAGATGCGCTTTTCCTGTAGCGATAAAACCATCACCTGTTAAGATTTGTTGGACACCTTCAGGATGGTGGACAAAAACTATTGGACCACCTTCGCCAACGACGTTTGCTAAGAACAGATCGGGATAATCTTTAACAGCTGTCTCCATATATTTTATAGGTTCAGCAATCCATGTAAATCCTTGCTGTAGTGGATGTTGTTTTAACTTTGGTAGAGTTTTACTCATGATGTCCTAACTCCTTGTCAAGTTTTGATGTGGTTCTATTCGAGAAAATGAAGAAGGTAACTGCAACGAGAATCCTGACGTTGCGATGGAGACGCACGATGGGTGCAAGCTCCACCTAAATGTCACCGACTGAGGATGTAGGGCTTACATCTTCAAACATTTTGATTGCTGGTCGTAGGAGATTGCTTTCTCAACCTGGAAGACCTTAAGGCACTTATGTCAGGTAGTAGGGCCTTGAATGCATAATTTAAAGGCTCTAATACAATACTTATTAGAATAGCTTTGATGATAGGAGCAGGTAAACTGTGTACAGGTATTTTCAGCAGCAGCTTTTGAGCCAAGGATTCCTTATTGCCAGGACCTCTCAGTCGAAACTGGGTAGCTTGAGTGCCACCGAATACTATGTGCCTCCAGACGCGGGGGTGTAAGAAAAAGTACTTCCACAGTGGAGGCTCGCAGCCAATCACACTAGCCATGTCATCCATATAGCGACGATAATCCACCAAGCTTCGTATTCGATGAGCATTATGCTCGAACTGTTCTAACCAGGCAGATCGATCTACACATGTAACTCTTTCCATTTCTGCGGGAGCAGGAAGAGTTCGTTCCCCAGTGCAGATCAGTGCAAACAAACGCGCCTGCATTTCCATAATGGGAAACTGGCTTCCAAAGTTAGGGCGTGCCCAACCAATCCAAACTATCTTATCCCGATACTCGGGATGAAACATATGTTTGTAAAGACTGCGGGGGTCAGTTTCCTTGAGATCTTCTGGAAGGAAAGGCACATAGTTTTTGTAGCCAGTAGAAAAGACGACGGCATCTACATTTCGCAGGGTTTCTCCATCTGCAGTATGTAATGTCTTTCCTCCATCTTCCACCTTCACTATTTCACCAACAACTTTACAGCCGTGATCCACGATAGCCTTGGGTAAAGAAAAGGTTTTAGTTCCGAAGCTTCCCCAGACGACATTTCGAGCCTTAATCTTTTTGTTGAGTTCGACTGCCATATCATGAACTGGGTCTTTCGCCATCAACCTGGCTCGATTGATAATTCTGCTGAAAAATGCCCCATAATTGCGAGGAATACTCCACATTAGCCGATTTTGAAAATTATCGGCAGCTTTCGTGCGATGAAGGCGGGCTGCCAGCCATCCTGCTGTGTCACGAAGACTCACCCAGCAGTTGTTCGCTACGCGGGATGCTTCTAGGGCTATGTCTGACCCAGACTCACCTCCCCCAACTGCCAACACATTTTTGCCCACAAATTTGTCAGCGTTACTGTACTCCTTTGAATGAGAATACTCAACCTTAGTTAATAAGTCCTTCCACACTGGATATTTAGGGATAGTATTGTTCCCAATGGCCAATGCGACCCGTTTTGAGAGCACAGTCTCTCCAGATGCTAGCTGAACCTGCCAGCCTTCACTGTCTTGTTGAACCACAGCGACTACTTTGGAATTAAAACGGATGCGATCTATTACGCCAAAATGTTTCGCGTACCTCTTCCAGTAATCAACTGCTTCTTTTTTAGTCCAGAACAACTTCTCCTGGTTTCCATCACCGATCCAGAAATCCGAAAACATACTGATCGTGGTAGAGGAAGTCAAGACTAAATTGTCGTACGTATTGGCAAAAACGCCCCCTACATCAGAAGCTTGTTCCAAACAAACAACATCCTTTACACCTTGCTCAAGTAATTCTTTTGTACAAACTAGACCCCCAGGTCCCGCTCCAATCACAATGCAATCTAACATGAAAGTTCACCTCTTTATTTTTATTGGTCAGTTACTTAATAAATTACTACTGAGTAATATCTCGCCATCTACTCATAATTCAAATTCTAGAAACTACAAGCGAGGTTTTACTACAATTTTAAAATCCTGTGGAGTTGCGAAAACTCCTCCTAGTGGAGACCCAAAACTCAATTTTTCTCCAGAAATTTTTTCAAATTTGCATTTATGCATGAGGTTAGTGAAGAAGAGAAATACGCTCAAACGTCCTAAATACTCTCCTATGCATCGACGCGATCCCATTCCAAAAGGATAGAACTTATCAGCAAGGTTATTTCTAAGTTTGCCATTTTCATCTAAAAACCGATATGGGTTAAATTTTTCAGGTTCTTCCCAATAGCGTTCATCACGGGTTAGAGCATAGTAATTTATAACTAAAGGAGTATTTTTGGGAATAAAGTAACCCTCCAAAGTGGTATCAGTGCTAGTAGCATAGTTGATGGGGGGCATAGTAGTAAGAGAAGAATGGCGCAAGATTTCGTTAATGCAAGCTTCCGTGAATGGTAATTTACCACGATGTTCTAAGCGTGGTTGTTGTTCTCTACCAACTACTTCATCCAGTTCTTTTTGGATTTGAGTCTGAATATCTGGGTGAGTAATCATGTAAAGCAAACCCCAGCGCAATATAAAACTGGGAAGTCCTCCACCAGCTCCCGCAAACTGCATTAATGATCCATTAACAATGTCATTGTCGCCTAACTCAAGCTCCTTTCTGTCTGACTCGGTTAGTTCGCTACTAGCTTGTAAAAGTCCATCGGTAACGTCTCGTAAATTCTCTGGATCAAAGGACTTTCGATGCTGTTCTACGTTTTTGGAAACATAGTGTTCCAGTGCAGCTAAACCTTTAAGAAACTTCGGTACTATAGTTGCACGGGATAATTTGAAGATGAGTTGCCAAAATCCTGGGATAAACTCTAATTTAACCCCCTCGATAACACAGGGAATATACCTTAAACCATACGCATATTCAGTAAATACAGTATCCTTTTTGACATCCTCAATACTAACTTTTTTATCAAAGATTAGTCTTTGGATAAAATTTGAGGTGGCTAGAGGTAAATATAAATCAGGATCAACAGGTTGGCTGCCAAATTTTAAGAGCGTATTTGCCAAGTCTTCTGCTTGTTCAAGAGCCCAACTTTCAAGGGTATCCGATTGGCTCACCACAAATTTATGCATGGCTTTGCCTACAATACTATGGTGTCGTTTCCAATTCTCACCACTCTTTATTTCTAGAAAGTTGCGTTGCGGTGGTTGCTGAAAGACATCAAAATCTGCCCTAGCGTTAAAGCTATTTTGCTGCTTCAATAAAGCTTCTTTGACAGTCTCAAGCTTATTTAGTACAACTAACTTTTTACCACCTACGCGAAGTTGAAAGATACTACCGTACTTTTTGCCAAGTCGATCCAATTTTATATGTAAATGCTTACTGAAAAAGGGCAACATATCGACAAAGGGTAGTGGAGGCGGTCCTGGAAGAGCAACTTTGTTTATGTTTAACTTTAGGTCGGCTGATTGTTGTAAAATCATAATTACTTTCTTCGGCTAAATTGGGGACAGGTATTCTAAACAAAAAGGATTATCAACAGATAATGTGGGTAAAATCAAATAGATGAGACTCTAGAAACTGCCACAGAAGACGAGGAATTTCGAGAACCTTTAAAATTAACAAAGCCAAATTTGGGAATTAGAGACTTGAAGGCATAAATCACCCGCCCTCTTAAACCAGCTTTGACAATATGAGTAGGTTTACTTACAGGTAGTTTCATCAGTAGCTTTTGAGCCTCTAATGTTTTATTGCCAGGACCTCGTAGTCGAAACTGGGTAGCCTGAGTGGCACCATATACCATGCGTAGCCAGATGCGAGGGTGTAAGAAAAAGTATTTCCACAATGGTGGTTCGCAACCAATCAAACCAGCCATATCATCCATATAGCGATGATAATCTACCAAGCTTCTGACTCGGTGAGCATTATGCTCGAACTGCTCTAAGTAAGCAACTCGATCTACACAGGTAACTCTCTCCATTTCTGTAGGCACAGGAAGGGTTTTTTCTCCAGTGCAGATCGCTGCAAACAACCGCGCCTGCATTTCCATAATCGGAAATTGGCTTCCGAAACTAGGACGCGCCCAGCCGATCCAAACTATCTTGTCCCGATACTTGGGATGGAACATATGTTTGTAAAGACTGCGGGGGTCAGTTTCTTTAATCTCTTCTGGAAGGAAAGGCACATAGTTTTTGTACCCAGTAGAAAAGACGATGAGATCTATATCTGATAGAGTTTTTCCGTCTGCCGTAATTACTGTTCTTCCGCCATCTTCCACCTTGACGATTTCACCAACAACTTGACAGCCATGATGGACGATCGCCTTAGGCAATGAGAAAGTTTTAGTTCCGTAAATTCCCCAGACACGCTTTCGAGCCTTAATCTTTTTATTGAGTTCTACTGCCGTAGCATGAACGGGATCGTTTTGGCTCAACTCGGCTCGATCGATAGCTTCGCTCAAAGCTGCTCCATAATCGCGAGGCAGACCCCATACACCCCGATGGGTTGAAATGTCGGCAGCGTATATACCTCTTTTGCGGGGTGCTACCCAGCCTGTGGTTTCACGAAGGCTCACCCAACAATTTTTGGCTACGCGGGATGCTTCTAGGGCTATGTCCGAGCCAGACTCACCTCCTCCAATTACTAAAACATTCTTACCTGCCATACTGTCAGCGTTACGGTACTCTTGTGAATGAGAACACTCAACGTCAGTTAGTAAGTCTTTCCACGCTGGATACTTAGGAATAGTGTTGTTGCCAATTGCTAGTGCCACCCGTTTTGAAAGCAAAGTCTCTCCAGATGCTAGCTCAACCTGCCAGCCTTCATCTTTTTGGGGAGCCACAGCTACTACTTTGGAGTTGAAACGAATGCGCTCGAGGACACCAAAATGTTGTGCGTACCTCTTCCAATAATCAACTGCTTCCTCCTTAGTCCAGAAAGCGTGCTGGTTGCCATCGCCGATCCAGAAATCTGAAAACATACTCATGGTGGCAGAGGAAGTCAATATTAAACTGTCATATGTATTGGCAAAAACGCCTCCTACATCCTTAGCTTGTTCCAAACAGACAACCTCGCGCAAACCTTGTTCTAACAATTCTTTAGTACAAACCAGACCTCCAGGTCCTGCTCCAATCACAATGCAATTCAACATGAAAATTTACCTCTGTATTACTAAGTTACTTACCACACCAATAGCTCTGTCTCTAGGACAAATTCCTTTAATTTAATTTCAGCTATTTACTTTTCTGTAGTTAAAAAGAAAATCGGCAATAAATAGAGAATGGGTTTGATGTGGGCATCATTTCTTTTCACTTTATTTGTAGTTCATCAAACATCTCCCCGTCAGATGAATTTGACTCGGGTTTTATAAGGCTTGGAGAATAATTATTGGAGATGTCTATCTTTTAGTATTATGGGGAGAAATTCAAGTCACTTCCAGGGGAAAATTTCAGGTATTATTCAGGTATTTTTTCAGATTTCTTCGGGTATAGCACTCGATGTTTGAGTTTTTATGCAACAACGCACTTTTGATAATCTGAGAAGATGTACGAAAAGTCAAAAAAGTTACGTTAACGACCCTGCAACTGCCTTTTGGCTAGTCAAGCAAAGCAAAAGAATGTAACCGTTCACTTCCCCCTTCTAAAAAAAACGGTAGATGAAATCAAAATAGTGCGAAGAACTCGGATTGCTGTATGCTTATTTCATGGCTGGACTAAGTAAAGATGATTTGGCACAAATGAATCGAGACTACTTCCAATCTTTAGAGAAGGAAAGGTTGGTGGAAGTAGCGGATAATTTGCATCGATTAGCTGTAGAACAATGGGAAAAAATCAACTCGAATTCCAGCAATAGTTCTCAGCCACCATCAGGGGATAATCCGTTTCAGAAACCTGATAAATCATCCAAGGGAACTACTGATTCATCCAAGGTTTCATCAGACTCAACTAGCTCAGGAAAGAAAAATATAGTTCAAGAGCAACCAGGAAAAAGATCAAAGTCTCCAAGAAAGCCAGGAAGACAGAAGGGTTCATGCATGATTTGGACGAAGTAAACCAGTCTCCATATCATCTATTATTCCCCACTACCCAGGTCATTGCAGTGCTTGTAATCAACCCTTAAGCCAAACTGAAGCCAAACCTTACATGGGACACCATGTTCTGGAACTAGAAAGCACCGAATCGGGATTAAAGATAGTCTGCCAATTACACCATTACTGGTTTCCGAGGTTGCCTCGGAAACGTGAGCTGTCCGTCGGAGTCTGTCATTTAGGGAAGAAAGTTAAACACAAAAAACTTAAAGCTTTGGCAAGAGAAATCTTAAATGATTGGGATGCAGTGGTGGCTGCGGTAAATAACCCTGACTTACCATTAACTAATAATGAAGCAGAAAGAGCTTTACGCCATGCTGTAATTGCTCGTCGCATTAGTTATGGGACTCGAACGACGGAAGGTAGTATTGCCCTAAGTTGTTTGTTGAGTGTCATTGAAACCTGTCGTTTAAGACAAGTTAATCCTTGGGAATATATTAGCTCTGTAATTAAGTTAGCTCGTAAAGGATTGAGTCCTCCCTTACTTCCGACGGTCGTAGCTACTTAAATCTTAATGGTCATCCTATCTCTGTTTTACTCACTCTCTTTCTATCTTGGGTGCGTAGTTTTAGCGATCGCGCTCTGAGGGGGGGAGTGAACGGTTACAAAAGAATTTATCCGTACTTACATATTACGACCAAAATCAGAGATACAGCAGTTCTCATAAGGCGTGAGGTACAGAGTTTTTGGTTTTGAGGCAGTCCGCAGGTGTTAAGTGGATCTCATGAGTTCGAGAAACGCTATATAGAGCAGGAAATTGACAAAAAAAAATACTCCCCAAATGAATGGAAAGTATTTTTTTATTCATAAATTAGCTAGCAACTTGAGCCTTAGCCATTGATGGAAGGAGCAGTAAGAGCTATAGGAGCAGCCTCTGCACTTGCCAAGTCTAAGGGGAAGTTGTGAGCGTTACGCTCGTGCATTACTTCAAAGCCGAGGTTAGCACGGTTTAAGATATCAGCCCAAGTGTTCACTACGTGTCCTTGAGAATCCATTACGGATTGGTTGAAGTTAAATCCGTTGAGGTTGAAAGCCATGGTAGAAATACCCATTGCTGTAAACCAAATCCCGATTACTGGCCATGCACCTAAGAAGAAGTGCAAGCTACGAGAGTTGTTGAAGGATGCATATTGGAAGATAAGCCTTCCAAAATATCCATGAGCAGCTACGATGTTGTAAGTTTCTTCTTCTTGTCCGAACTTGTAACCGTAGTTTTGTGACTCGGTTTCAGTTGTTTCTCTTACTAAGGAGGAAGTTACTAAGCTTCCGTGCATGGCGGAGAATAATGAGCCACCGAATACACCTGCTACACCTAACATATGGAAGGGGTGCATTAAGATGTTGTGTTCTGCTTGGAACACGAACATGAAGTTGAATGTACCACTGATTCCTAAGGGCATTCCATCAGAGAAGCTAC
>JBFRWK010000226.1:0-34982 GCA_051439545.1 Xenococcaceae cyanobacterium
TTAGAGCAATATTGTAAACAAAGTGAAAAGACCAAAACTGATGTCATCAGGTCTTATCTTCGCGCCTTGAAGCGAAAGGTAAAGAAAGTTAGCAATAGTTAGTGTTTAAGGAACTGTTTTTCTGCCCTCGACTTACTAGCGATCGCTTATGATTTCCGTTCTTGAAAAGCAGCGATCGCCGTTGGTAAAGTAGGATAAATATGTTCGGCGGGGATATTTTTCAGAAATCCTGCTTTTTCCAATTCGATATATAAATCCTGTTTTACTCGTGCCATTGCAAAGATAATATTTTTGGCTGCTAATTCCTTTCTTAATTCAAACAGCATATCAATAGCGGTAATATCTATTTCTATATTGGCTTCCATATTTAAAACAAACCATTCAACGGGATATTTTTCTGCTTCTATAGCTTTTAGCGATCGCTGTTTAAAGTTTTCTGCATTAGCAAAACACAAGGGTGCATCGTAGCGATAAATTACCAAACCAGGAATCGTTTCTGCCCCTTGCCAATCATCTATATCATGGAGTCCTGCTAAATTGGGAACTGTACCTAGTATGGCATCGTGAGGACGAGCAACTCTGGAAAATAGCTCGATTACCGATAAGCTAACCGCAATTCCGACTCCTACCAAGATGTCGGTCAATAAGACAGCGCAAGTAGTAGCGATCGCGAGGATAAACTCACTACGACGAAAACGATACAGCCTGATAAATTCGGAAAATTCAATTAATTTAGTGGCAGCATAAATAACAATTGCCCCTAAAACTGCTGTGGGAAATAATGCTAGTATGGGTCGCAAAAATAACAGGACAAAAATCACTGCTACCATTGCTATCAAAGAAAACAATTGGCTCTTACTACCAACAGAATCTCCAATAACAGTCCGACTACCACTACTACTAATAGGAAACCCCTGCATCAATCCGTTACCCAAATTAGCCATACCCAATGCGAGTAATTCTTGATTGGCATCAATTTTATAGTTATTACGATTGGCAAAAGCTCTAGCTGTCAGGACATTATCGGAATAGCCGACAATAGAGATTCCCACCGCAGAAGCAACTAAAGAACTAAAATCTTTAAGGGATACTTGAGGAAGAGCAAAATGAGGTAACCCAGCAGGGATTTCTCCGACAATAGCCACTCCACGAGTATCCAGATTAAAAATGGCAACTGCTAAAGTCGATAATAAAACAGCAATTAAAGGAATAGGTGCATTGGGAAAGCGGGTTTGAAAAGCAAACAAAAAAACGATGGCTGAAATACTCAAAATCAGAGTAGGAGCATGAGCTTGTTGTAGCTTATTGATAAATTCACCAATTTGCCCTAAAAAGACATCAGCTTCAATCTCAATCTTGCCAATTTTACCCAGTTGCCCACCAATCATAATTAAAGCAATACCAGCCATATAACCAATTAAAATAGGCTTAGATAATAGATCGGCTAAAAAACCCAATCGAGCAAAATAACCAAAAATACAGACCAATCCCATCAAGATCGCTAGCAAAGCAGCCAAACTAATATAATCATTCGTTCTTGCTGCTACAAAAGGCTCAATTGCCACTGCTGTCATCACAGCCGTACTAGATTCAGGGCCAATAGAAAGTTGAGGGGAAGAACCAAATATTGCATAAATAACCATCGGTAGTAAAATTGCCCATAAACCCGCTACAGGTTCGACCCCTGCTAACTCACCATAAGCCATACATTGGGGAATCAAATAAGCTGCTACGGTTAAACCCGCCAATACATCCCCCCGCAACCACTCTTTACGGTAAGACAGTAATTTTTGCAAACCAGGAGTTGAAATTAAATTACGGGTTTGGGTTTGAGACATATGAAGCGATCGCTTATTTTTCTGAGTATGTATTTTAACTCCCCGTGCAACTAAATGTAGGTTACGACACAAAATTAGAAGTCGAAAGACCAAGGTAATGCAGCACCCAGCGAAGCTAGAAACCCTAACTTCTTAGCGTTAGCGTAAGTTAAGGTAGTTCATGTTGTATACTCTGCATTAATCTCTACATACTTATAAGTGAGATCGCAACCCCAAGCTGTACTAGTACCAGAACCATTACCAATAGAAACAGAAATTAACACGGTATCTTTTTGGAGATAAGCACCTGCTGCTGCTGTTTTTAGATAATTACTTGCTGCGGTGCGATCGAACTCTAGGGGTTGTCCATTTTCCATAAGGATAATATCCCCTAATTGAATCTGTAATTCATCTTGAGAAAATTTTACTCCAGCCCTTCCTGCTGCTGCTGCAATTCTTCCCCAGTTAGGATCGCGTCCAAAAATAGCAGATTTAACTAAAGATGAACCTGCAATAGTTTTAGCTACATTAGAAGCTGCTTTATTGTCAGGTGCGCCAGATACTCTTACTTCTATTAAACAAGTAGCCCCTTCTCCATCGCGGGCTACTGCTTTAGCTAAATATTGGCATACTTCTGTTAACATTGCTTCTAGCTTGTGAGCATCTTTATCCATTTCGGTAATTGCCGAAGTTCGAGATTGACCGTTAGCCAAGGCAATTACAGTATCATTAGTGCTAGTATCCCCATCTACAGTAATTTGATTAAAGCTTTTATCTACGGCGCGTTTTAACATATCTTGCCAGAGATGAGTAGCTACCGCAGCATCACAAGTAATAAAAGATAACATAGTTGCCATATTCGGATGAATCATACCCGAACCTTTGGCAATACCCCCAATACGCACGGGGCGATCGTCAATAATAGTTTCTAGGGCGATCGATTTAGTTACCAAATCAGTAGTAATAATAGCTTTAGCAGCAGCTTCTCCTCCGTCTGCTGAGGCTGCTGCAACTAAGTTAGGAATACCTTTGGCTAAAGCATCCATTTTAATTCTTTGTCCGATAACTCCCGTAGAGGCGAGAAGAATAGATTGAGGCGAAATATTTAAGGCTTCCCCCAATAATTCTGCACATTTAAGGGCATCTTGCCAACCTTGTTCTCCTGTAGCAGCATTGGCTTGTCCTGCATTACATAAAATTGCTCTAGCACTGGCTTTGGCTTGGAGACGCTGACGACAATAATCTACACAGGCAGCGCGAACTTGAGTAGTGGTAAATACTCCTGCTGCGATCGCTTCGGTTTCCGATAAAATTAAAGTTAAATCTGGCATCCCCGAAGCTTTTAATCCTGCTGCAATTCCTGCTGCTTTGAACCCTTTGGGTGCTGTTATCCCACCATCTATTTTTTGCCAATCTGCCATTTGTAGTTATTGTTGCCTTAAATTTAAAGCTGATTATAGCTAATCTTGTGCTAGGTTTAAATAATTGTTTCGGTTCTGATGGGGGTCAGTCATCAGACGTAAGGGGGAAAGTTTAGTGCAAAGCTAACGCTGTCCCGCAACTGTGATGAGATTGAGCTTAATCTCTAAGTCAGGATGCCCGCCGATGCATAAATTAACAATTCGATCGGCATATCTGCGAGGTACAGATTTTGTTAAGCTCATTTTTATCTAAATCGATCGCTAATAAAAGCAATTTAACTGTTTTGGGACTAATTGCGATCGCCATTCTAATTATAGGCATTGAACCCGCTCATGCTCATCATCCCATGGGTGGGGCAACTCCAGCTAATTTTAGCCAAGGATTACTTTCTGGCTTGGCGCATCCTATCATTGGTTTAGATCACTTGGTTTTTGTTATTGCTATTGGTTTATTAGCCACGTTTAGAAAACTTTTAGGGCTAGTTATTCCCGTAACCTTTGTTATGGCTACTGTTGCAGGGACGGTAATTCATCTAATGAATTTTGATTTACCAGTACCCGAATTAATTATTTCTGGTTCTGTCTTAGCTGCGGGTGTCTTATTAGCTAAAAAAAATCAAACTAATTTAGGTTTGCTTTTAAGTTTAAGTGCGATCGCGGGATTATTTCACGGCTATGCTTATGGAGAGGCAATTATCGGGGCAGAAAATACACCTCTTTTTGCTTACCTATTTGGCTTTATGCTAATTCAATTCCTTGTCAGTGCGATCGCTTTTTACTTAGGTAAATTAATTCTCAAACCAGTAAAAGAAACTTCATCCCTTTCTCTGCGTTTCGCAGGCTTTCTCATTGCTGGTATGGGTATTGCTTTTTTTTCTACGGCTTTATTAGGTTAGTTCGGGATTTCAGAAGTTACAAGAGTTTAGTAATATCCCGATTCAACTAACAACTAACAACTAACAACTAACAACTAACAAATCTATGCACAAAATTCCTGTCACTGTTATTACGGGTTTCTTAGGCGCGGGAAAAACTACCTTAGTGCGCCATCTTTTACAAAATAATCAGGGAAGACGAATTGCTGTCTTAGTTAATGAATTTGGGGAAGTAGGAATAGACGGAGACTTATTACGTTCCTGTCAAGTCTGCGATGAAGAAGATAACACTGATAGCAATATTGTCGAACTTACTAATGGTTGTCTTTGCTGCACAGTCCAAGAAGAATTTTATCCGACTATGCAGGAATTATTAAAACGACGGGATAAAATTGACTGTATTCTCATCGAAACCTCTGGGTTAGCATTACCTAAACCATTAGTGCAAGCTTTTCGTTGGGATGCTATTCGTAATGCTGCTACTGTGGATGGGGTGGTTACAGTAGTTGATTGTCAAGCTTTAGCAGAAGGAACATTAGTAGGAGACTTAGAGGCATTAGAAGCACAGCGTCAAGCCGATCCTAACTTAGAACACGAAACACCGATCGAAGAATTATTTGAAGATCAGTTAGCTTGTGCCGATCTAGTACTTCTTACTAAAACCGATTTAATTGATGATGCTAGTCTTAATAAAATTAAAACTTGGCTAGAAAAAGAAATACCATCAGGGGTAAAGGTTGTTTTTTCTCGTCAAGGAGAAATTAATCCCGATCTTTTACTTGGGTTTAATGCTGCGGTAGAAGATAATTTAGTCAATCGCCCTTCTCATCACGACAATGAAGAAGAACATGACCACGATGATGAAATTAACTCAGTACAATTAGTTCTCGATCGCGCTTTCGATCCAAAAAGGTTAACCGAACAACTCAAAAAATTAGTACGACAACAAGAAATCTATCGCATTAAAGGCTTTATTAATGTGGAAGGTAAACCCATGCGTCTGGTACTCCAAGGAGTCGGTAATCGTTTTGAAACTTTTTACGATCGCTTTTGGTTGCCTGACGAACTACGTCAAACTCGTTTAGTATTTATCGGACGTGCTTTAGAAGAAGGGTCTGTTAAACAAGCAGTAATTAATTAGAGGAGTTAGAGAGCTAAAAGCTAACAGCTAACAGCTAATAGCTCTCTATTCCAATAATTTTAATTAATGGGAAAATTTTAATTTATTCTGCTGGCTTAAATTCTAGAGAAACCCCATTCATGCAATAACGTTGACCAGTAGGACGAGGACCATCGCTAAATACATGACCTAAATGTCCGCCACAATTACTACAATGAACTTCAGTTCTTGTCATAAATAAAGATCGATCGACAGATGTTTCGATCGCACCTTCTATGGGTGCATAAAAACTAGGCCATCCCGTGCCACTATTGTATTTAGTCTCAGAAGTGAATAGAGGCTGTCCACAACCAGCACAAACATAAGTACCCTCATCATAAATTTTATCTAGAGGACTAGTACCAGCGCGTTCTGTACCATGTTTGCGCAGTACCCGAAACTGTTCTGGGGTTAATGTTTCTTGCCACTCTGCCTCAGTTTTATTAACTGCAAATTCTTTTTTAGAAGTCGTCATAAATTTTAAGTATTATTAAGTCACTATTAATCATCTTAGGCAAATTTAACTTAACTAGGAGTTAGGGATAAGCGCAAATCTTTTGGGAGTTTTCCTCATTGTTTTCTATAAGAGAGTCATCTCATTTGATTCATGCTACTTTGGGTAAGAGAAAAAAGACGCTCTAATCTTTTTTAGATACCAACCTAAGGCTAGTAATCCTAGAGGTAAATATGGTGTTGGTTCTGGTGTAGATTGTATGGGTTCAAGCTCAGATTGTAGAGTCTCTATGGCAAAGTCGGCTAATATTTCGTGACTTGCTGTAGTGGGATGAATCAAATCCCAAAAAATTTGTTCCTCTGGATTGTTACAAGGAGTTAGATCGGCAATACCCACTGTTAGAGGATCTCCTTGTAAACAAGAATTCGGGGGTAAACTGGTGAAACCAAAATCTTCTGGACTCGCCAAAATTGACTCAAACAAAGTATTAGTGTCTAAAGAAACAAGATTGATATCCGTTAAAAAACTCAAGTCTACAAAGGCAGCCTCTAAAAGCTGATTATGTTGGTTCGTTCTTTGAGTAAGTATATCAGCAGCAATAGGAGGATTGGGTAATAAAGCACGGGGTGTTCCACCTAAATCGGGTAGATTCGGTACGAGAAAATTACGTGCGCCAATACTATAGAGAGTTTCTACTGCTTGGGTAAGATTGTCAACAGTTTGTTCGGGATTGGCATCTGGTACTATTTGGTAATCGTTAGCACCGCCCCAGATAATATAAAGAGCATCTTCATCAGCCGATCGATTAGCTTGAGTTATATCTGTTGTAAAACTATTAATTTGGGTCAGTATGCCAGGAATCAGTGTTCCTAGATCTCCAGCACCAAATAGCCCTGTTTGTGCGCCACCATAAGCGAAATTGACACTATTAAATGCGGTTGCACCATCAAAATCGAAGTTAATTCCTGGTACTGGCGTTAAATTAATTGGATTTGGCGTTAATTCTGTGGAGGGAATTAAATCTAATTCTAATTCTCGTGCTAAAAAGTCTACCCAAACTAAACCATCAGCAAAACGTCCCTCAGGATCGTAAGGAGGAACTGGTGGAGTAACGGGTATATCAATTCCTAAAACTTCGGTAAATGGTTGTACTGCTTGAGTAACGTTAAATATATTACCAGGGTCAGAAAGACTGTCACCAAAAACGTAAGCTTTACTAAAACTCAGTGCTTGAACTGGTATAGATACTAATAATGAGATTAGAGAAAATCCTAAGGTTGATAATAGTTTATAATTCATTGTCAGGGCGCAAACTTACCTGGGAATAGGGTACTAATCTCTGGAACTATTTAATAATATTTTTTGATAAATTTTATAGTTTTCTCGATCGAAATAATTTGGTTATGTCCCCTAAAAAGAGTTCGAGCGAATTATTCAGCTTACTTTCATTTCTCAAAAATTAGAAAATAAAAAAAATATTATAGAGACGTTGAGAAACGTCCCTATAAGAGCAATATTGTCAAATTGCTAAAACCAAAAATCAAACTAACCAGCAGCTACAGGCTGATTAATACCAACTAATTTCTCACTCAATTCCCATAATTTTTTCGCTTTATTTTCATCTAAAGCTTCGTTGGAAACTTCTTGGACAAAAGATTGACGACCTTCTTGTTGACGATTACCCCAACTAAAATAAGCACCAGATTCTTTGTACTTATCATCGGCAACAACTTGGGCTACGCGATCGCCTGCTAATTCTTGAGAGACATAACCCCCTGTAATATTTTTTTGGAAGAGAGGGAAGATTTTACGGAAGAGAGGATAATGATTACGGAATAGGGGAGTATCGGCGACACAACCAGGATATAAAGAACTAAAGATAATTCCTGTAGAGTTGTGATAGCGTCGGTGTAATTCTCGCATGGTTAGCACATTACAGAGTTTGCTATCTTTGTATGCTTTTCCTGATTTGAATTTCTTACCGTTAATCATACTAATAGGCTCTTTAAATCCTGCTTCCATCCCTTCGAGGTTACCTAAGTCTGGAGGTGCGGGAATGGGAATTTTACCGCCTAGTTCTTTCGGGTTAGCTGTTACCGTACCTAAAATAACTAATCTCTTATCGGCGGAGGGAGATTTCATCAAGTCTGGTAACATTAAGTTACAAAGCAGAAAATGACCTAAATGATTGGTAGCAACGCTCAATTCATAACCATCTGCACTCCGCATTGGTTCTTTTAGCAGGGGTAAATATACTGCTGCATTACAAACTAAGGCATCTAAAAATTTGCCAGTAGCTCGAAAATCTTGGACGAATTGACGCACGCTATCTAAAGAAGCTAAATCGAGTTTGATAATGCTGTAATTATCTCGAGGGATATTTACTTCTCTAGCTGCATTGGCTGCTTTTTCCAAATTACGACAAGCCATAACCACGTGCCAACCTCTATTAGCTAGAGATTTAGCAGCGTATAGACCAACTCCCGAAGATGCACCTGTGATGATAACGGTTTTTTGATATGCACTCATTGCGATCGCTCTTTTTTATAACTTTACCTTTCTTATTTTTTAGAATCGCATAGAAAGGTAAACTCCTATCCAATTTAGATACCTGTTGTTATATAAAGCAATGTAAGTTAGTAAAAATAAAACCTAAAGATGGGATTATGACTCGGTATAAGTTTTACACCACTGATGTATTTACAGAGCAAATGTTCGGGGGGAATCAATTAGCAGTTTTTCCCGATGCTAGTGGATTAGAAACAGATTTGATGCAGAAGATAGCGAAGGAATTTAATTTTTCGGAAACTGCTTTTGTTTTTCCCCCTAAAGACTCTAATAATACTAAAAAATTAAGAATTTTCACTCCTGCTACCGAACTTCCTTTTGCGGGACATCCGACAGTAGGTACGGCTTATGTCTTGGCTGCTATTGGTGCAATTCCCCTAACAGACACCCAAACCGATATTATCTTTGAAGAAACTGTTGGGTTAGTTCCTGTTTCCATCTATTCTCAAGGAGGAAAACCGACTTCAGCTTATCTGACTGCTGCTCAGTTACCCGAATTAGCCGATAATCCGATCTCCTATGATATCATTGCCCAAATATTGTCTTTAGAAGAAAAAGACTTACTTTTGGGAGACTGGAAACCCCAAATAGCCTCTTGTGGTGTTCCCTTTTTATTTGTACCCCTGCGCGATCGCTCTACTTTGGCTAGAGCTTCGCTCCACCGTGACTTTTGGCAGAAATACCTCAAGTCAACTTCTGCACCCGATATCTATCTATTTTGCTTCGACCCCGAACGAGAAGACTCAGATATTCGTTCCCGTATGTTTGCCCCTTCTATGGGTATTGAAGAAGATCCTGCCACTGGTGCTGCTGCTACAGCATTAGCTGGTTATTTAGGAGTAAGAAACTCGACTACAGATGGAGTAATTAAGTGGCAAGTAGAACAAGGTTTTGAAATGGGTAGACCGAGTATTTTGCAAGTAGAAGCAGAAAAAACTAAGGGTAAAATAACCAAAGTTCGGGTGGGTGGAAGCTCGATTATGGTAACTGAAGGAATAATGAATATTACTTAGTTGTTTAAAACTAATAGCTAATAGTCAAGAACCCATATTGACACTCCCGTCGCTCTAAGCGAGGGATTCTTGATTCAACCCAAGATAGCTAGATCTGTCAAAGACATATCCCCGCTAGAGCTTAGTCCACAAGCAAACACGGTCTGCCCGACCGCTAAAATATTTGAAGCTGCATTTTTGTCCCTCAAATTGACTGAGTTACAGCTTGGACAAGTCCACTCTCTAATATCTAGAGATAGTTTGTCTAAAATATGACCGCATGGGTTGCATCGCTTTGTTGATGGAAACCATCTATCTATCGCGCCAATTTTACAGTCATGCCACTTAGCTTTGTATTCTAGCTGGCGCAAAAATTCACCCCAACCACAATCAGCTATAGCTTTGGCTAACTTGTGCGACGCCATCATGTTTTTTACTGCTAGAGTTTCAGTGTAGATAGCTTGGTTTTCACTAACTAATTTTGAACTCAACTTATGTAAAAAATCAAGTCTGCAATCGGTTATTTTGGCATGAAGCTTGGCTACTTTTAACCTTGCCTTATATCTGTTGTTTGACCCCTTCTTTTTCTTGGCTAGTCTGCGTTGTAATGTTTTGAGTCTAGCTTGATATTTTTGGTAATACTTAGGGTTACCAGAAGCAAACCCATTCGAGCAAACAACTACGTCTTTGACTCCTAAGTCAATCCCGATTTCTTCTATCCCAGGAGTCCATTGTTCTAGTTCTTCCTCAACTAAGAACGAGACAAAGTATCTATTACTTGGATCTTTAGAGATAGTGACACTTTTTGGGCTACCAGTAAAATATCTACTCCACCTAATCTTTAATGGTTGAGACATCTTAGCTAGAGTTAGTTGACCGTCTTCCCACTTGAAAGCATTGGGGGCATAGTGAGCCGACTGTCTATTGTTCTTTTTTTTGAACTTAGGATACTTGGCTTTACCTTGGAAAAAGTTTTGAAACGCAGTGTTTAAGTGCCTTAATACCTGCTGTAATGGTACAGATGAAACAGCTTTCAGCCAACATTTTTCAGGGTCTTTCTTTAGCCTGGTTAACGCATTCGATGTATCTGTATAGCTCAAAGACACATTATCTTGGTAGTAGCTATTGGTTCTAAGAGACAATGCCCAGTTATAGACGAAACGAGTACAACCGAATGTCTGAGCTAGCTCTAATCGCTGCGCCGAAGTCGGGTAGAATCTGTATTTAAATCCTCTTAGCTGTTTCATAGAGGCATTTTACCACTATCAGCACTTCGCTGTAAAGTTCGATTCATCCCTCAAGAGACTTGAGGGTCTTCTCTCACAAAAAGATAAAAAACCGCCACTAGGTATTGGGCGGTCAGAATAAGCAATCGGAGGGTTCTATTAAATTATGATGAATACAGCATAAGTTTTTGTAACCTATGTGACTAAAGATGAAATAATTAGGCTTATTTTGCTGCATAAACCTTAATTGGCTCTTGAATAAATCTGATATAAAAATGTTTGAAAGTAGAGCGAACTAAACGAGGCAAGCCAAAATCGATCGGCATTAAATTGTCGGGAAGTTTCCAGTCATTAACTCGCAATTCTTGAGGAGGAGAGTAAGGAAAATCAATCTCTGAGAGTTGACTGCACAACCCCAAACGAGACTGAGCAACTAAGGTAGGAACTAACTTAGGTTCGACATTGAGAATTTCTACCATAGCTCTATCTACAGCAAAAACATCAGGTGATGCACCTAAAACTCCCAATTTACGGGGTTCACCACCACTAGGGCCATTTCCTTCATGACCGATAATCCCATCAATAATAGTCAAATTAGGAGCGATTGCACGAGCAGTTTCTACTAGCATTTCCCCAAAGCGATCGCTATTTTTACCTGCTTCCATATGCCACCAAGCTTTCATTTTGCCTGGTACACAACCAAAAAGATTTTTCACGCCCAAAGTTAAAGTTAATTGGGTATGGGATTTTACCTTGGGTAAATTAATTACTACATCTGCATCCATCGCTTCTTTAGAAAGACGTAGATGATTAAAATTTTCGCTGGCGGTAGAATATCTTTGACCGTGAAATTCAACAATAGGTAAATCTAATTCTTCTATAAAAGGAAGATATCCATTGGCTTTTGCTACCCCTTTTGCACTACCAAAAGCGGGACTATCTCCTAAAAAAGGTTGACCGCCAACTTCTTTAACTAATTTAGCTACACAGTAAACTATTTCTGGGCGAGTGATACATTCATTGGTAGGACGAGAACCAGTAAGTAAATTCGGTTTGAGTAAAACTCGATCGCCTTGTTTAACAAAAGCTTTAATTCCCCCCAAAGGTTCGAGTAAATGCTCGATCGAAGTTTGTAATTCTGCCAATTCGTAGGAACGAGCGGGTATCAGACTAACAATAGACATTCAAATTACCATTTTGCTATTGATAGACCATTGTACTGAGAAGTTCAGTTGGTTGTCATTAACCGCTCGATTGACCCCTAACAAATCAATCTGGAATTAATCTTAAGAAAAAGAACCAACTTGAATACCACCACTAGAAAGCTTTGTCACCCAAAAATCTAAATTAGGATCGCCAGTAGCCTCTTCCACTTGCCGTTTACTATTTTTTGCTTGTTCTTCCGACTCACATAAAGCAAAAACAGTAGGGCCAGAACCAGACATCATTGTCCCTAATATTTCTGTTTGAGCAAAAGCCGATCGCAACTGGGCTACTTGAGGATATTCTGGTAATACTACTTTTTCTAAATCGTTGTAGAGTAACTTACCAATTTCTAATTTTTGTTTATTGATAATTGCACTAACTAAAGCCCCAGAATGAAGATTGACCCTACGAGATTTGATTTCTTCGGCATCAGTTACATAAGTACTACTATATTTTTGACGATAGCTCTGATAAGCCCAAGCAGTAGAGACGCTCAAATTACTATATTTAGCAAGGACTAGCCACAAATCATCTGACTCGTTTAAATTACTAATAGGGTCGAGTTTTTCGCCTCTGCCTGTCGCGATCGCCGTTCCTCCCGAAATACAAAAAGGAATATCCGAACCTAATCGAGCAGCTAAGGTTTGTAATTCGGGTTGAGTCAAGCCCAATTCCCACATCATATTCATACCTACTAATACTGCTGCTGCATTAGTAGAGCCACCTGCTAAACCTGCTGCTACGGGAATATTTTTTTCAATTACAATATCTACTCCACCAAAATTATGATAGAGATCTGGAAAAGTCTCACACATTAAGATAGCAGCGCGATAAGCTAGATTAGTTTCATCTAACGGAACTTGAGGATGATTGGCATGAACCTTAATATTTTGCGTACTATTAGCTTGGAGATCTATTCGATCGGCTAAGTCAATACTTTGCAAAATCATGACTAATTCATGAAATCCATCGGGGCGATCGCCAATGATTTCTAAATGCAAATTAATTTTAGCAGGAGCGATGAGAGAATAAGAGTGCATCTTTAGCAGACTATTGATAGGCAGAAATAATCATACTAGATAGTTGTCTCCACTTCCATCATTATCGAGCTAATAGAGGTAACAAAAGAGTTACAAAATAATAAACTAAAGGCGCGGTAAAAACATAACTATCAGTACGGTCTAGGATACCACCATGTCCGGGAATTAATTGTCCTGAATCTTTGACTCCTGCATCCCGTTTCATCATCGATTCGGTTAAGTCTCCGAGTAAACTGGTAATTCCTATTAATACACCAAGGATCGCACCACTATATTGCCAAGCAGGAAAATGAAAATACCAAGCACCTATTTCTGCGGTTATCAGACTGCCTAATATACCAAAAATAGCTCCCTCAACGGTTTTTTTGGGGCTGATCTGGGATAATCGAGTGCGACCAAAACTTTTACCCATAGTATAAGCTCCGATATCTGCTGCCCAAATGCAAGCCATCACCAAGAAAGTAAGGAGTAATGCTGGAGGGAGTTGGCTAATATCTGTCCAAGAATCAGGCCAATAACCATCTAGGGGTAAGTTAGCATGATTAATACTATTGGGTAAATTTACTCTGAGACGTACCCAATAGGTAGGCAGATATCCACCATAAAATAAGCCCAAGATAGAACTAGAAATATCGGCAATAGTCGCCATTTTAGGCTGGAATAATAAATAAAAACAAATCAAACTCCCTGCCACAGGAAACATAGCATCTGTCAAATTGGGGGCAACAGTTGCAATTATTAATAATAATTGAGAAAGAACCATTGTTGTTTTACCCGCAGGTTCAATTCCTTTGGCACGGACGAGACGAAAATATTCTAATTGTCCCAGGAAAATGAGAATGCCAATACCAAGGGTAAAGTACCATCCTCCCAAAATAATCATTCCTAGAGCTAAGGCGATCGCTACTATTCCACTAAGAATACGAGTCCAAGGCATAAGATGGGCTATGACATAAGTTAAAGAAAAATCAAGCTGGAAATTAAGATAACCTTATGAAAGGTTAACAAATTACTGGAACATATTTAACCTTCTTCGCAAGAAACCATAATTTCTTAAGCTTAGAGTTTTTCTCCAGAAAGAATAAAAATCGGATTTACTGCTGCAAAAGTTTGGTGAATTCCTCGTGTTTCCAGACGATTTACGGCTGACTGCACTACTTCTATATTACGGGCTTGAAGTTCGGACAAGCTCTCAGATATAGTATACAAACTTTCTAAGTTGCTCGCTGTGGCAACAATTCTTCCTTCTGGTTGTAAATATTCCCAAGTTTGTTTGAGTATTTGTTTAATTGGTTTTCCTCCTTCAAGGCAAATACAATTAGGTTTGGGTTCTAAATTGTGGAGACAATCTGGCGCATTCCCTACTATTACTCTGACATTATTTACCGAAAAACGCTCGCAGTTGCGCCGAATTAAACTAGCCACATCCTCGTCTCTTTCGATCGCCATAATTTTGCCTTGAGGACAAAGCAAACCAATTTCTACAGGAATAGTACCAGTACCCGCTCCTATGTCCCATAACACAGAATCTATTTTCATCCGTAAAGCAGAAATAAGCAACAGACGTACTTCTCTTTTACTTAGAGGAATACCAGGTAGTTGCTCGAATAAATTATCGGGAATACCAGGAGTTTTATAAGACCAAAGCATATTAAGTTATTAGTTATTAGTTGTTAATTGTCAGGCAACTTTACAGCGAAGCCATTTACCTAATTACTTTGATAGTTTGTAAACTAGAATCGCTACAACCCGTGACTTTACCTCCGAAAACTAAGACTTGTTGTAAATAGTCTATAGCTTCTGAGGTAATTATTTCTCCAGGCATTAAAACAGGTATACCTGGAGGATAAGGACAAATTAATTCACCACAAATACGGTTGATAGACTGTTTTATGGGTAAAGTTTCTGTAGACGCAAAAAAGGCTTGTCTGGGAGAAATTGAGTAGTTGCTAGTCGGTAGTCGGCACTCAGTAGTCGAGATAAAGTTTTCTTCCCTCTTATAGGAGTTAGCAAGAATTTTAAAGGCTTGAATTAGTTTGTCAATATCTTCTAGATTGTTACCAAAAGTAATAATAAAAGTTAAATGCTTCGGTAAAGGTAATTCACAAGTGACTCCTAGCTGCTGGTGTAAAATTTCGTCTGCTGTAAAACCAGTCAAGCCTAGTTGACTGACATCTACTGTCAACCGAGTTCGATCGAAATAATTAAATCCTGGTTTGGGTTCAAATTCTAAAACTGATATCCCTTTAATTTTCTTTAAATGATCGATTGCAGTTTCTGCGAGTTGTAGAGTTTTTGCCATTAACTCTTGCCCTAAAAGTGCCATTTGCTGTCTGGCTGCATCGAGAGAGGCTAGAAGTAAATAACTAGGGCTAGTCGATTGTAATAATTGTAATGCCTTACTAATTTTAAATGGCTCTATTTTTTCCCCCTGAATATGAAGCATGGCAGCTTGGGTCATTGCGCCCAAAACTTTATGAGTCGATTGTACTGTCAAATCTGCTCCCATACTTAAAGCAGAAGGAGGTAGATCGCCATGAAAAGCAAAATGCGCCCCATGAGCTTCGTCTACCAGCAAGGGTAAACCATACTTATGGGTGATTTCAGCAATTTTACTGATGTCTCCGCAAATTCCCTGATAAGTAGGGTATAATATCATCACCGCTTTGGCATCAGGATGCTGCTTTATAGTTTTCTCTATGGCTGTAGGGGTAACACTATAGGCAATGTCTTGAACTGAGTCATATTCAGGATTAATAAAAATAGGAATAGCACCAGAAATAATCAGACCCGCGATCGCCGAAGTATGGATATTTCGCGGTATTAATATCTTATCTCCCATGTCACAAGTTGCCATGATACTTGCCATAATGCCACAGGTAGAACCGTTAACCAAAAACCAAGTTTGGGTCGCGCCAAATGCTATAGCTGCCAACTGTTGTGCTTCTGCAATTATACCTTCAGGATTAAAGAGATTATCTAACTCGGGTAATTCTGGTAAGTCTGCTTTAAATACTAATTGCCCTAGTAAATTTTGGAGATTGTCGTTAACACATCTTCCTCTCTTATGTCCGGGAGTATAAAAAGCTGCATCTGACACTTGGGACAATTGCTGTAATCGAGCCAATAAAGGAATTTTTCTTTGCCCTTGAGACTTAGCATTTAAAGGTGATGACATGATTTGAGTTGTTATGAATGAAATGAATCGAGTCAGTAATTTTTCATAATAATAACTGTTATTCTTAATAACTTTTATAACCAATTTTAGTTTGTTTTAAACCAGATAAGTTGAGATAGCTATTATTTTCTCCTATTATCTATTGCTAAAAATAATTGATGAATCAACCAAAGAAAAGACTCCGCAAGCTAGATTAATCCTTTTTCTTACCGAAAAATATAAAATTAGTCAATTTTAGTTTTAATGCTTACTTAGTTAAAACTAAAATTTTAATCCTAGCTTTATATAGATGGATTAGTTGATAAAGATTAAATAAAAAAACAACTATCTTTATTTCGTCTAAGTATTTTTTCTGATATCTTTTTATTAATATAAATTCAAAAGGATAAAACCCAGTGTATTTATTTAAGAGCGATCCTCAGTATATGGAAGAAACTAAAAAAAAATTCTTGTAGTCGATGACGATCCTGCTTTAAGGAATCTTATTTGTCGTTTCTTCAACTACAATAATTATGTTACAGAGTCAGCCCATGATAGCAAAACTGCTCGTCAGATTTTCCGAAGATTTAAGCCAGATTTAGTTATTTTAGATATCAATCTGCCTGATGATACGGGATTCAATTTATGTAGAGAAATGAGGCAAACTGACGCAATTATTATTATGCTGAGTTCTATGCAAGATACTAACTATATATTAGAAGCGTTTGAAAAAGGCGCAGACGACTATATTACTAAACCATTTAACTTACAAATTTTAAAAGCTAAAATTGATGCCTCATTAAGAAGATATAATACAAATCCTTCCCGTATATCTAATAATCAACCTTTAGTTTTCGATCGCTTAGTTATCGATGTTTGTCGTCGAGAAGTACTTTTAGAGGGCAAAATAGTTCCTCTAACTGCATTAGAATTTGATTTATTATATTTTTTAGCTAGTAATCCTAATCGGGTTTGGGATCGTGCCGAATTAATTGCAGCTATCTGGAATAGAGATGATTATCGGGGCGACGATCGCAAAGTAGATATTCATGTTGGTAGAATTCGTAAAAAAATCGGCGATCTTGAAGGAAAACTGATCAAAACTATCTGGGGTAGAGGTTATATGTTTGAGTTGCCTAACAAAGATCGAGTAAAATTAGCAGATTAAGTAGTTAATATTAATTATTGTTGAGCTATAAATAAACTGCTATGCTAAGAGCCGGAATCGTTGGACTTCCTAATGTCGGTAAATCTACTTTATTTAATGCCTTGATAGCTAATGCTAAGGCAGATGCAGCTAACTTTCCTTTTTGTACCATCGAACCTAATGTCGGCGTAGTCTCTGTTCCAGACGAACGTTTAGAAGTATTAGCAAAAATTTCTCGCTCGGCAAAAATTGTACCTACGCGAATTGAGTTTGTTGATATTGCAGGTTTAGTTAAAGGTGCAAGCAAAGGAGAAGGATTAGGCAATCAATTTCTCGCCAATATTCGAGAAGTTGACGCGATCGTTCATGTAGTACGCTGTTTCGATGATGACGATATTATCCATGTTTCTGGCTCTGTCGATCCAGTAAGAGATATAGAAGTAATTAATTTAGAATTAATTTTAGCGGACTTATCCCAAATCGAAAAACGCATGGAGCGAGTTAGAAAACAAGCTCGCAACAACAAAGATGCGCAGGTAGAAATGCTTGTCTTAGAAAAGTTAGCTACTGCTCTCAATGATGGTAAATCTGTCAGACAACTGAATTTAACTGAAGAAGAGGCAGAAATAATTAAACCTCTAGGTTTGCTAACTAATAAGCTAGTTATCTATGCAACTAATGTAGCCGAAGATGATTTAGCTAGTGGCAATGAATGGGTAGAGCAAGTCAAACAATTTGTCGCCGAAGAAAATGCCAAGGTAGTAATTGTTTCAGCACAAGTTGAATCTGAATTAATCGAACTATCTGAAGAAGAGAGAAAAGATTTTTTGGAAGCTTTGGGTGTCTCTGAGGGTGGATTAAAATCTTTAATTAAAGCTACCTACGATTTACTAGGTTTGCGTACCTATTTAACCAGTGGGGAAACGGAAACTCGTGCTTGGACTATTACCAGTGGGATGAAAGCTCCTCAGGCAGCAGGGGTAATTCACTCAGATTTTGAAAAGGGTTTTATTCGTGCTGAAACTATTGCCTATCACGATCTAGTTGCTTCTGGTTCGATCGCTGCTGCTAAAGAAAAAGGTTTAGTCCGCTCTGAAGGTAAAGAATATGTTGTCCAAGAGGGAGATGTCATGTTATTCCGCTTTAATGTATAAATACATTAGCAAGAGAGTAATATGGTATGAACATTACTGCAATTTTGGTGAGTCTGGTAGTTACTACTATCAGTTTAATCATCATTTCCAAACTACCCACAGGTGTTGAAATAGATAGTGTGCAAAAAGCTTTTCTTTCTGCCATAGTATTTGGGGTTATTAATGCTTTGTTGCATCCTATTTTAACTATATTAACTTTACCCTTGATTTTTCTGACCTTTGGCTTATTTTATTTTGTGGTTAATGCGATTATCTTTGGTTTAGCTGCCTTTTTAGTACAGGGTTTTCGCTTACGATGGGGATTTTGGAGTGCTTTGATTGGCTCATTGGCTCTAAGCATAGTTAACTCCATCATCTTTCATCTTTTACCCAATTCTGTCCGTTGAGCCCTCGAAAACAAATAAATATTCTATTGAACAAAGCGATCGATAATATAGCGCAATATATCGATCGCTTTACTACACTTAACAATATTATATTTATGTAGTTAAGACTCGGTTATTTTAAATATAGTAATTAATTTAGACAATTAGCAACGAATTGACTCGACAATTGCTAAATTCTCTTGATTTTGCAATAGTTCATTTAGCCTCTGATCTGGTCTTAATCTATCTAAATCTCGATCGTAGGCTATCATTTTGAGATACTTATTAGGATTAAAATTTAGGGCATTACTCAAATAATTAAAAGCCAATTCTAGGTTACCTGCCAAAGCATGAAAACAAGCTTGATTATAATCAAAACTGCCTCGATCTTCTCCAGGAATGCTAAATGTTTCCTCCCCGAGGGGGTTCTCGTCTAGATCTTCTCCAGTAAAGACCCCAAGAGATTCATTAAAGCAAACTTCTGCTTCTTCCCAATAACCCAACTCTTCTAAAATAACTCCTTTTTCACACCAAGCTTCGTAGTAAGAGATATCGAGAGTCAGAGCATTGTTATAACAGGCTAATGCTTCTTCATATTTACCAAAGCTGGCTAATATTTTTCCTCTATTGAACCAAGCACGGCAATCGCAAAAATTGATGTCCATAGAACAAAATACTTATTTCGATCGATCACATATATATTTAGACTACATTAGCTCTCAAAAAGTTGCCTAAAATTCTAAAAATATTACACAAATTTAAAAAAAAACTTATTCAGAGTTTTCACCTATTTATTTTTTATTTAAAAGATTTAGTGAGTGAAAATACTTACATATTTTCACTCTATTTTCGAGACTCTAAATATATAAATTAGCTACATATTCCCCGTAGCCATTGTAAGGAAGAGTTTCTATTCTTTCCCAAGATAAACCAGGGCCATTACTAATAAATTTTTCTGTTGCTTGTGACCAACGAGGATGAGGTTTATTCGGATTTACATTTGCTTCAAAATCGTATTCTCTAGGGTCGATCGTATTCCAATAAGTGGCTGGTTGAGTTTCTACAAACTCAATTTTAACGATCGACTTTGCTCCTTTAAAACCATATTTCCAGGGAATAACCATTCGTATGGGCGCGCCATGTTGTTTGGGTAGATCGTGACCGTAAATACCCACAGCAAAAAAAGCTAATTCATTAGCCATTTCCTCAATGCGTAAACCCTCATGATAGGGCCATGGAAGCGAACCAAAATGAAATCCAGGGCCTGTAGTAATCTCGGGGTCATAAAAAGAAGTAAATCGCACAAATTTTGCTGTCGATTTAGGCTCGACTTCTTCTAGCAAAGCTTTCATCGGGAAGCCAACCCAAGGCAAGGTCATAGACCAAGCTTCAACACAACGAAAACGATAAATACGTTCTTCTAGGGGAAATTTTTGTTTGAGTTCATCAAGATCGTAAGTGCGAGGATTATTGACCAATCCTCCTACTT
The DNA here is from genome assembly GCA_051439545.1 of Xenococcaceae cyanobacterium. GTDB lineage: Bacteria > Cyanobacteriota > Cyanobacteriia > Cyanobacteriales > Xenococcaceae > JASJDJ01. Next base: position 20,071 of record JBFRWK010000226.1, read on the forward strand.
CTACTTGCCAATTCTTAGTTGGTAATTTTTGAGCATTAGACCAAATACCTTTAGTGCCACCAAATTCGTAAAAGTTATTATATTGTCCTGCTAATATTTCTTTAGTAAGAGGTCGCTTAGCAGAGGCAAAAGCAGGATTAGTTGTCAAAGGTTTAATTTTTGGTAGATTTAAACTTTTTTCTAAAGCTAACTGCGTGGGATCTTTGGATTGGGCAGGCTGACATCCTGTTAAAGGAATAACACTTGCACCAATACTAGCGGTAACGATCGATTTTAGAAAACGGCGACGATTCCAGTAAATATTTTCTGAGGTAACTTTGTTTTCAGAAATTGACCAAGGTTTGGGAATACGGATAAGAGTCATTAAAATTTAAGTAGAAAACTTGAGCTTAAAATAATGCTAACTATATTTGTTATTATTACTTAATATTTTAAGCTATACCGTCTTTAGTTCGGTATCGATCGTAAGTTAGATTAAGGCACGAACACCCCATCATTATTTTTCGCTAAATTGGGTATTAGTGTAATAGCAATCGATATTTACCCCGCCTAGAGAGGAGAGCGCGCTAATTGTTATAATCTGAATTTTGAAGGTAGAAACGCTATTTATACACCTCCTCTAGCTCGTCTAATCGAACAATTGCAACTTTTGCCTGGAGTTGGTCCAAAAACGGCTCAAAGATTGGCAATGCATTTAATAAAACGTCCAGAAAAAGATGTACAAGCCTTGGCTCAAGCTTTGATTGATGCTAAAAAGCAAGTAGGTTTATGTAAAGTTTGTTTTCATTTATCGGCCGAACCTGTTTGTTCTATTTGTCGTAATCAAAACCGCGATCGCCAAACTATTTGTGTAGTTACAGATTCTCGCGATGTTATTGCACTGGAAAAAACTAGAGAATATCGTGGTTTATATCATGTATTGGGAGGTACTATTTCCCCCATGGATGGTATCGGCCCCGAACAGTTGCAGATTAATTCCTTAGTTCAAAGAGTAACCAAAGAACAAGTTAAAGAAGTGATTTTAGCAATTAGCCCTAGCGTGGAGGGAGAAACAACGACTCTATACGTCGGTCAATTACTGCGACCTTTTACTAAGGTGACTCGTATTGCTTTTGGTCTACCCATGGGAGGAGATTTAGAATATGCAGATGAGGTAACTTTAGCACGAGCTTTATCGGGAAGACGAGAATTAGATTAGTCTTTTGCCCTTTTCCATTAGCTCTTAATTGGCTCTTAGCCAAAAACTCAAAACTAATAGCTTTTTTTTATTGCTTAATCAAAATCGTTATGACTATGATAAATTTGTAAAGGTTCGTAAATATTGATTTACATTATGATGAATTAGTTACGAACAAACAAAAGTCAGCATTTAAGGAGATCGATAGTATGACTAACCCAGTAGAAGGATGCTTAAGAGTAGGTCAAGAAGCTCCAGAATTTACTGCTACTGCTGTTTTCGACCAAGAGTTTAAAACGATTAAATTATCAGATTATCGTGGTAAGTATGTTGTTTTATTTTTCTATCCTTTAGATTTTACTTTCGTTTGTCCTACAGAAATTATTGCTTTTAGCGATCGCTACGAGGAATTCAAAAGTCTAAATACAGAAATTTTAGGTACATCTGTAGATAGCGAATTTTCTCATCTAGCTTGGATGCAAACCGATCGCAAAGAGGGAGGAATTGGCGATATTGCTTATCCTTTAGTTTCTGACATTAAAAAAGAGATTAGTACTGCTTACAATGTTTTAGACCCCGATGCAGGTGTAGCATTGAGAGGACTATTTATCATTGACAAAGAAGGTGTAATTCAACACGCTACTATTAATAATCTTTCTTTTGGTCGTAGCGTAGACGAAACTCTTCGTACTCTTAAAGCTATTCAGTACGTACAATCTCATCCCGATGAAGTTTGTCCTGCTGGTTGGCAAGAAGGAGACAAAACAATGGTTCCCGATCCTGTCAAGTCAAAAGTATATTTTTCCGCTGTTTAACTAGACTTTGCTCAATAATAAATTTACTTTCTTTTACTATTCAGTCGGTCTTTGTACCGATTTTTTTTATTTTTTATAACTAAATATTACAACGAATAACTAACAGCTAATAGCAAATTACATACAGATATTTCTTGCGTATTTGTGCGGACTATTACCAACCTATAGCAACATTTTTCAGTAAAACAACCATGGTTAAGAATCGATATCCTAAGGAAAATGAGATTTAGATGTTGCCCAAAGATTGTTTAATTCAATGGGTTGTTGATACTAGAAATGCTATTCTTATGTCTATTCAGTCTCTTAGTTTTCGTTGCATGGAACTACTTCAAAGTTATGTTAGTAGTCCTTCGCTTAAATTGCGCAATCAGTTAGTAGAACTAAATGCAGGATTAGTCAGAAAAGTTGCTCATCAAGTTAGTAAAAAATGTGCCGAACCCTACGAAGATTTAGAACAAATTGGTTATTTAGGTTTGATTAGAGCCATTGAACGTTTCGATCCCCAGCAAGGTTCGGCATTTAGTTCTTTTGCAATTCCTTACATTCGTGGAGAAATGCTGCACTATCTTAGAGATAAGGGTAGCATGATGAGAATTCCTCGCCGATGGCAGGAACTTTATGCTAGAGGTAAAAAACTGCGCAAAGATTTAATCGATAAATTAGGACGCTTACCTAGAGATATAGAAATATCCAAAGCCCTGGGAGTATCCATACAAGAATGGAGTGAATGTCAATTAGCCTTACAAAATCGCTTACCTATTAGCTTAGATGCTGTTGTGAATAATTCAATAGATTGTTCTGTAACTTTTGGGGATACAATTGCCGATCCTAATTACCAGGCACTAAGAAAATTAGAAGAAGATAGATTGCAGTTACAAAAAGCAATGAATCAGCTAGAAGATAAAACAAAAGCAGCGATCGAATGTGTCTTTTTGTGGGATTTACCCCGTAAAGAAGCTGCCAAACAAATCGGCATTAGTCCAATGACCGTTACCAGACATTTACACAAAGGTATCGAACAGTTGAGTAATATTTTAGAACCTCAAGCAGCATAGAAAGTTCCCTTGAATTATTTATTGATGTTCGATCGAGGTTTAAAACTATTCATAAATTAATGTTTGAGAAGTAAGATTATTTATCTTAAATTTTTATTCTAATTTTTAAGTTTCATGTATTTTAAAAGTAGTAATAAAGCGATCGCGCCTTAATCAAATAATGCCCTCGACAAATAATTTTTAGGTAAGGGTAAAAGTTGGTTTGCCCCTACAAGCTATTAAACTAAAAAGTCGTCAGCACCGATCTCTGTACTAGTAACATTCTCTAAAATTACCAAAGTACGCTCGAAGAAATTGGAACTGTCGCCATTAGGATCGATTCTCACAAAAGTACTATTACCGAGTTGAAATAAACTAACATAATCTTCAAAAGGAGTAGAACTGTCGTAATTAGGATTAGCTAGAATTTGACCGATATCGATCGCGTCTTGACCAATTTCAAAATCAGTAGCGTAGTCGAGAGTACCAATTTGTCCATCAAAAACAGAAGAGTATTATTGCTATCGATAACTGTAACGTTAGAAATATTAGTAAGTTGAGTCAATTCAAAAGACTCATTCACTGTACCAGTGACTTGTATTTTATCTCCTACCCCAACATCTACACCAGGGAGATTACCATCAAAAACAAAGATACCTTCAGAAGTCGCTGCATCACCATCAACATCAGCATCTTCTTCTTGCAAATAGAAACCTTCTAAACCATCTTCCCCTTGAAAATCGCCGACAACAATAGCTTCTACCGTAACGGTTCGATCGATTAAAGGGCTAGCAGTCCCACTACCTTGTATGTTACTAATCAATTCTAAGGTAGGGGATTCTACTACTTCTGTATTATCCGTACCAGGAGTAGGGGTTTGAGCGATAAATATAGCCGTACCATTGGGGATACGTTGAAGGGACTCCGTGTCTTTGTTATTGTTTTCGTCTTCGTTAAACTGGGGACTATCGGGAGTTAATACCAGTAGTCCAGCATCATCTGCATCATTAGTATCGTAAACGATCGCATTAACCAAATTATCTGCTGTTACAGAAGTTCCATTCGGAAAATCGGTAGCATCTAACTGATAAAGAGCAACTGCATCTGCACCGTTTTGCAGTGTATTGTTATTAAATACGATATCCGCATTAGCTATACTGGCATTTCCGAGTACAAAAAAGCCATCTGCATTAGTAGAAAAACCATCGAGATCGATCGCCTTATAAGATTCATCATTGCTACCGTTGTAAAATACTAAGGTGAAACCATCGAGAGAAGTATTACCGATACCACCATCATCTAGTTCGATAAATTCCGCATCATCAGTACTAGGTGTATCTGCATCAATTTCGTTAATGACAATATTGGTTATCATATAAGATAGAGCAACTTAAATAAAGCTAGGCTAAAGCTTTAGTTAACTGTGAGTCAAAAAATCTGGCTCAATGAGCTAAGATTAAAAATCCGAGCCTTGTAAAATAAATAGATCGAGCGAAAAAAATAACTCTCAACCACTAATGTTTATTTATCCGCTAAACCATAATCAAAAATCGAAGCTAAAAGCTAATGGCTGATAGCTGATAGCTGACAGCTTTAAAATAATAATCCAGCAACTTTATTAACCAGAGGGCTATCATAGGATTAATACAGTATTATGCTTCACGAGCTAAACATCTTGCTACTGCCGATAACTTCATAATTTATGGTTAGCCCCACTATTCTCTGGATCATTGCAGGAGCAGTCCTTTGTTTGATGGAATTTGTTTTTCCTACTGCTTTCGTTGCTTTTATGATGGGCATTAGTGCCTTAATTGTTGCTGCTATCTCTTTAGTTTTGACTCAATTTAATCTGCTTGTAGCATTGTGGCTGATTATTTCTACCTTATTGATTTTTTTGTCGCGTCGTTTTTTTACACCTAAGCGTAAAAGAGCTAACCTGGGAGATGCAGACGAAGGTGAGACTCTTACAGCGATCGCTCCAGGCAAAACAGGTAGAGTGCTATATGAAGGGAATTCTTGGCAAGCTAAATGTGCCGATCCCACTATAGCGATCGCTATATACGAACCAGTCTATATAGTCGGGCGTAAAGGTACTACCCTAATCGTATTACCAGTTAATCTGCTTGAGTCTTAATCATAAATTTTTATTAATAAAAATAATTTAATTGCAGAGGATATATATCATGGAACAGTTTTTAACATTAGTAATTTTAGTATTGTTTGGTTCTGGACTAACTGGATCGGTCAAAATTGTTAAAGAAAAAGAAGAATATTTAGTTGAAAGTCTCGGTAGTTACAAAAAGAAACTAGAGCCTGGACTAAATTTCGTCACTCCTTTTATTGATAAGGTTGTTTATAAAGAAACGATCCGTGAAAAAGTCTTGGATATTCCCGCTCAATCTTGTATTACTCGTGATAATGTTTCGATCACGGTTGATGCGGTTGTCTATTGGCGGATCATGGATATATATAAAGCTTACTATAAAGTAGAAAGCTTGCGAGATGCTATGGTAAACCTAGTTTTGACCCAAATTAGATCGGAAATGGGTAAATTAGAGCTAGATCAAACTTTTACGGCTCGGACAGAAATTAATGAAATTCTGCTACGGGAACTAGACATAGCTACCGATCCATGGGGAGTAAAAGTAACTAGGGTAGAGTTACGGGATATTGTTCCTTCTAAGGCGGTACAAGATTCTATGGAATTACAAATGGCAGCAGAAAGGAAAAAAAGAGCAGCAATTCTTACCTCTGAAGGAGAAAGAGATTCAGCCATTAATTCCGCTCAAGGTAAAGCAGAAGCAAGAGTTTTAGATGCAGAAGCGATGAAAAAAGCTGCTATTCTTAAAGCAGAAGCAGAAAGAGAAGCGATCGTCCTTAAAGCAGAAGCACAACGCCAACAACAAGTACTCCAAGCTCAAGCTACTGCCGAAGCCATGGAAATTGTTACCGAAAAACTAAAATACGACCCTAAAGCCCAAGAAGCTCTACAATTTTTGTTAGCGCAAAATTACTTAGATATGGGTAAAGAAATTGGTAGCAGCGAAAGCAGCAAAGTAATGTTTATGGATCCTCGAAGTATGGTTTCTACCATTGAAGGAATGCGCTCGATTATTACTAATAATAATGATGGAGAATATACCCCTGTAGAATTCAATCTAGATAAGATCGATCGTCATCGAGGATAATTAATTTAGATTTTTGTCTCTTGTGAATTGTTTATTGTCTAAAAATTTATAAAGCTAGATTGACTAAATGAGGGACAATTGGTTTTGAAATTCGATCGCAATTTAATTTCTGTTGTTTTTGTTTTGCGAATCACGCCAATTTTTTTCTACTTTATGAACACCATAGAAACGTTTCCAAAAGGTATCTCTAGCCCAAGCAGGCAATATTTTATTCATAATAAAAACCAGAAAATTACCCCCTGTCGCTGCAATGTAGCGAGGACGAGGATTAGACGATTTCATAGCCCGAATAATTACTTTAGCTGTTTTTTCGGCACTCCAACCTAATAAATCTAATTGTCGATCGATCTTTTCAAGATTATCAAAAACAGGTGCGTAAAGAGTATTTGCATGGTTGGGAATAGTTTTTTCTACTTTTTCCCACGCTACCTGAAAAAAGTCTGTAACTACTGGCCCTGGTTCAATTACACTAACCTTAATATTAAATGCTTTTAATTCCATCCGTAAAATATCAGTAAGTGCTTCTAGGGCAAATTTAGAGCAGCTATAAATTCCTCCTGCGGGAAAAGGAATTAACCCACCAAGAGAACTAATATTAATAATTCTACCGTCACCCTGCGATCGCATTACAGGAATGAGAGACTGAGTTAATACTAAAGGGCCATGAAAATTAACGGCTAATTGCGCTTGTGCTGCTGTGGGGGAAATTAATTCGAGCGGCCCCATCTGTCCATAACCAGCATTATTAACTAGTATATCTATTCTGCCAAAATGTTCTACTGCTTGTTGCGCTAAGGCTTGTACTTGCTCTACTTGACCCATATCTGTCGGGATAACTAGTACTTCTGCACCAGCTTTACGGCATAATTCAGCTACCTGCTCTAATTTGGTCTGATTTCTGGCTGCTAAAACTAAACGAATACCAAGAAAATCTACTGCTAGGGTTTGAGCCAAAGCTGCACCAATACCACTAGAAGACCCTGTAATTAAGATTATTTGTTCTGAGAGCGGAGTAGTTTTGGCCATTATCATCTCGATTCCCGACTTACAGCCGTTTTCAGTTGAATAGACTACGTTTTCAATTAGTTGGTTCGTAGCTATTAGCTCTTAGCTATTAGCTCTTAGCTTCTTGCTCCGTCCTATACGCTGCTATGACAGCAGCGCGGGCGGTGCGCTTTTTTAAATTTAACTATTGTGGTCTACTATGGTTATTCAAAACGCAGTAAGTATCATTAATAATTAAAAGGTAATTGCCGACGTAAAGGAAGGAAGTTGGCCAAATCGAGCGCAATTCCTAACATACTTATCAGATAAGTCGCAAGTAGACAATGGTATTTTGTTTACTACTAGTTTCGGCGATCGCCTATTTTGATTCTATGTCTTAGTCGAGTTTTTGCCTAGTTTATTTTAGCTACTAGATAGTTATCTCGGTATAATAAGCATTAATTCACTTAATTGACCGCAGAATGGGGTAACTTATTGCTCTTTTGTTTGTCTGGAATAAAAGTTTTTGTTTGTTTCTACTTTGTTAATTAAAGGTTCAGATGATAATTCTGATAAACCGATCGATTCGAGGAGTTGTGACCATTTTGTCGAAATTAAACTTAGATCGAAATCTGAATTTTGTTGTTCGGTTAGTACAGAAAGAGCATCATACCAAATCCCTTCTTGTTGGAGTAAATTAGATTTGCTTATTGAGTCAGACAGATTAATTTTTTCTTTGACAGAATTATTAAGTTCGATATATTCAATCCAACCTTCCAAAACAATATCCTGAGAACGCTGTTTGGAATTGCAAATGAGAGATAAATACCAATGATAATCTCCGTCAAATTCTCTTGTATTTTCTTTGACTTGTTCGGGAATAGTAACACTCATAATTCCCCCTCTATCTGTCGTTTGCATTAAGGTTTTGTAAACTAGTTCGTCTTCTCTATTTCTTAATATAAATTCAATCTCTTTAGGCTCTTCAGTTTGAGGAACATAAAATAATATTTGGGGCGAAATCAAAGCAGTTTTGTTAATAGGGCGATCGGGAACTAAAGCAACAAAGTCTTTTCCATTAGCTAAGCAGTTGCCTCTGCTTCCTCCATCTCTTCGATTATGAGGTAAATCTTCGTAATTAATATTATTTGATTTTTTTGGTTTTTTTGATTCTCCCGCATGAGTATAAATTAGTAAACTACCCAAAAAGCAATCGAAAGCGAAATAGATAGTCAAGAACCATAATATTTTATTTATTTTACTGTTAAAAATTCCCATGGTCATACACTTAATAAGTAATTTAGGATCGACAAATCGAGCTTTCCGATCTTGGTTTGATATCTTTCAAAGATCGTATTGTGTTTATATAACTATTATCTATATTCTGCAAAAATTATTATGGTTTACTCTTTTTTGTAGATAGGTATATATAAATTTTAGACTTATTGCTCATACTTTTTGGTTAATTAGGTATAAATATTAAATAAATTTTTTATCAAAAATCTAGAAATAATTTTAAATTAGATTCCGTGAATATACGTTGATATATAAACTGAGATATAAATTATTACAAAATACTACTTACTCTCTAATTCGAGATTAATTTTAGTTAAAAAAATGACATAGTAATTTGTTTTTTCGATCGCCGAACGTAAAAGCAGGATTTTCTACGGAGCGAGCCGACATTATTCGGTTAGATTTTAAATCGATCTATATTTACTGATAGATTAAGCGAATCGATCGAAGAGACTATCTCAGAAGAGCGATAATCCTCAAACCTGTTTATATCGATCGTTGCCGAGGTTTTTAAGATTACAAGAGTAAATATATATTTTTAAGACTTTTTGGGCATTCTAAACTTGAAGCATAGATGAGTAAAAGATGAGCTTTAGGTTTGGTGATTTTTGCAGTCGTTTCTCGTTTGTATTTTGGTTAATATCAGTTCAGGCACGAGAAATACCAAAAAATCTTTATCCTTCTCCAAATAAATTAGATTAGATATGGCGATCGCCTAGTGTGGGGATAATAGTTTAGATCTAAACTTTAGTCCAGACAATAGATTTAATGCTCGTCTCGACGGGGTATTCCCTTACTAGATTTGCATACCGATCGAGATTCGCTACAAGAAAAAGATAACTATTGTTTAAGTAACTACAATCTATTTTAAAAATACTATTCAAAAATTATATTTCTAAAAAATCTTTGCCATCATCATTTATATGTCTATCAAATTTTTATTAAAAAAATATTTACTCTTAACTAAATTCAATCACAAAATCAGATCTAGAAAAAAAAAAAATTCCCGTATTATTTCTAGTTTACTAGCCAGTATTGTAATTAGTAGTGTAATTATCGGCATCAGACAATTAGGTAGCTTGCAATTTTTGGAAGTTTTAGCTTATGACTTTATAGTAAGGATTGCCAATAAAACTTATACCGATCCCAGACTTTTAATTGTCGAAATTACCGATCGAGATATTGAAAATCAGAATCGATGGCCTATTTCTGATGCAACTTTTGCTCGATTAATCCAACAGTTACAACAGTATCAACCAAAAGTCATTGGTTTAGATGTATACAGAGAAATTGCTTATCCTCCTGGTACTGAAGAATTACAAAAGCAACTGCAAAAAAATAATATTATCACCATTGAATATTTAGGTAGTAGAAATGACCGAGTTTACCCGCCTGATGGTGTTCCAGAGTCTCGTATTGGTTTTAACGATCTACTGTTCGATATAGATAATGTTGTACGTCGTCATTTAATATATATCGAATCAGGAGAGCAAAAATTTTATTCTTTTTCACTGCGTTTAAGTTTGGCATATCTAAAAGATCATCCTCTGGTTAAGAATAAAAAAGCAAAAAACAGTCCAGATTTGCAGGCAACTCCAGAGGGATTATCCATATATGATGTTTCGATCGAACGTTTACAACCTAATTCAGGTGGTTATCAAATGCCACCTCAAGAAGCTTTGGGTTTCCAAACTTTAATTAATTATCAATCTCCTGAAATTGCTCAAAAAGTAACCTTAACAGAAGTTTTATCTGGCAAAATCGACCCTAATTTAGTCAAAGATAAGATAGTGCTTATTGGTACTACCGCCCCTAGTATTAAAGATTTATTTGATACTCCTTATGGTATTGATGACAAAACCCAGGCTGGTATAATAATTCATGCTCAAATGGTCAGTCAAATTTTGAGTTTAGTACTAGATAATCAAACTCAATTTTGGTTTTGGGCAGAAACATTTGAAAGCTTATGGATTGTCATTTGGGCAATAGCAGGGGCAGCGATCGCTTGGTGGTTACGTCATCCTCTAACTATTGCAGGAGCAAGCATTTTTTCTTTAGGAATACTCTGGGGAACTGGTTTAGTTTTATTTCTTAATGCAGGCTGGATTCCTTTAGTTCCTCCTACTTTAAGCTTTATTTTAACTGCTAGTGCTATTGTTACTTATAAAGTTAGTTATGCAATGTTTTATGATGCTTTAACTGACTTACCAAATCGCCACAAATTTACCGAAGAAATTAATAAATTAAAGAGAAAAAGAGATAAAAGCCGAACAAAAACTTCAATAACTGTTTTTTGTTTAGATATAGACCGATTTAAGTTAATTAATCGGGGTTTAGGATATAAGGTAGGAGATCGTCTCTTACAAGATGCAGCCAAAAGTTTACAAAGTTATTTTGATTCAGCAACCTCAATTGCCAGAGTGGGAGGAGATGAATTTGCGATCGCGGTTTTAGATTTACCTGATGTCCAAGCAGCGATCGCCATTGCCGAGCGAATGCAACAAGATATAACTTTACCTTTTCTACTCCAAGGAAGACAAGCGAAAACAACCATCAAAGTAGGAGTTGCCTTTATCGATAATCTTGTAGATTTCCAAGGAGAAGGGATATTTTTTGCTGCCCAAACCGCGATGTATAAAGCAAAAGCAGAGGGAAAAACCCATTCCGAAGTTTTTACTACCACAATGGCTCAGGAGGCTTTAAATCATCTGCAATTAGAAGCAGATTTATACGAAGCTATTGAGAATCGGGAATTTGAATTATACTATCAGCCAATTATTTCTTTAAAAACGGGTAATTTAGCTGGTTTTGAAGCTTTAGTAAGGTGGAATTCCCCTACTAGGGGTTTTGTTTCTCCTGGTGTATTTATTCCCATGGCAGAAGCAACATCGGCGATTATTCCTTTAGGAGAATGGATACTCAAACAAGCTTGTGAGCAAATGTATCGATGGCAACAAGAATTTAGCGATCGCTTCGCGCCTCGGCGGAGCCGAGATCGCACTTCTTTGTTTATTAGTGTAAATCTTTCTGTTCGGCAATTTGAGCAAAAGAATTTGAGCGAGACAATTCAAAGTATCTTAGACGCAACTGGTTTAGCTCCTCAAAATTTAAAACTAGAAATTACTGAAAGTATGGTGATGGATGATGTAGAATCAGCGATCGCTATTTTAGAAAGTCTAAAATTTCTAGGAATAAAGTTAAGTATGGATGATTTTGGCACGGGATTTTCTTCTTTTAGCTATTTACATCGTTTTCCCATGGACACCTTAAAAATCGATCGTTCTTTTGTCAGTAATTTGAGTAAATCAACCAAAAACAAAGAAATTGTCAGTTCGATCGTGATGTTAGCCCATAAACTAGGTATGGATGTGATAGCTGAAGGTATAGAAACCACAGAAGAAAAAGAGATGCTCCAGATGTTTAATTGTGAATACGGACAAGGTTATTTATTTTCTAAGCCTATTCCTACCGCAGCAATCAGTCAGTTACTACAAGAATTAACTCAGCATTGAGAAATTACTGACAGTTTTAATTAATTTTAGATGAGTCATCTAGGATGGCTTTATCAAAATTTTAATCCTTTTTTTCATTAATCATTATGCTATGGCGTTTCGCAGTTTAATAAGTTGACACTCCGCACGTCTTCCGCTGACGCTCTTCGAGTAAGCGTGGAATAAGCTGAGGAAACCTCAGCATTTCCGCTTACTCAAGACGTGGGATTCTCCCGTCTAGTCTCAAATTCGGTACAATCGAATAGTGATAGCTGCACCACTCTCCCGTTTTTGATGTTCATGGAGCTATGGGGACTGCCAAAGACCCCATCCAACAAATTATCTTCAACCATTACAGTTGAAGCTCTTTGAAAATCTATTGGACATGAACGGTCGTCACAAGTGCCTGGGGAGACCCCAGGCAACGCGACCTTACGATAATCCCAGATAGCGAGATTTCGTCCCGCATTATGATCTGCGTTCAAAATTGTGCCAGAAGTACATTTAAACCAATGCCCATTACGCTTTCCGATTACTCCGTTAACCGATGAAGTTTTGGAAGTATAGTGCGGTGGTCTGATATGTACCTGTCTACCGTTCATCGCCTGTTTATACTCCAGTTTTAACTGGAGGTCGTAGTATGCCCAAGCATGACGCGATTCGCCATTGTCGGCGCGAGACTTTTTGGTCTGCTTCATGGTTTGACGGCAACCACTTAAATCTTCTAGTACCAAATCGGCGTTTAACCAGTCAGCAAAATCAACAATTCGACGAGAAACAGTATGATTTACTGCTCTCATCCACCTACTTTCTTTTTGCTCCAGTTTTTTAACTGCTCGATACTTTTTGGCTTTCTGTAGTTGCTGTCTACGCTGCTGAAACTGGCGACGGCGATGTTTGACCTCTTTGCCAGAGAATAATAAACCAAATCCCTGTTTTGGGACTGCTGTAGCAATTTGATTCTGCCCTCTATCTACGCCTACTCTATTAGCAGCTTCAATCTCTGGAACTTCCTCGGATAAAGATACTAGAGCATACCATTTTCCTTTCTTCTGATAGAGCTTTAGTGTTCCTTTCGAGATAGTTTTATCTCCCTCTTGCAACCTATCTAATAATGCTTGCCAGTGATTAGATTTAATCTCTATTGGTACTCGTTTAACTCCAGCTAAAGTCGGAAATGAGACAGAGTAGGTGTCGCCCTGTTTAAACAACCGCCAGTTTTGATAGTTAACCTCTGGTGGTAGCAGCTTAAATTCAAATGTCCTTTTTCCTGCTTTTCCTTTAACTTGCCTGATAACTTGATTGGCTAAAGCTGATTTCAAAGGAGTGATGAGGTTAGCTGTAGTTAGCTTTTTCCTCTCTTTGATTGGCAACTTTAAAAGTTCGTTAGCAAGCTCAGTATAAGCAGTTGTCGTCTCAGCCAACATTTGTGCTTTAACGGCATTAAGATTGTGGAATTTAAGCTTAAGGGTTCGAGTCACTTTTAACATGTGTTTATGATACCATGCTTGTAGACACAGGACAATTAATTATAGATGGGTCAAAAATATCGTCATGGACACACCTCAGTTACTCTGATTAATTATCATTTTGTCTGGTGTCCGCGACGCAGAAGAAAGGTTCTAATTGGGGCAGTTGAGCGTAGACTCAAGGAGTTGATCTATGAGTCTGTCAAGTCGATAGATGTTGAAGTAGTCGCACTAGAAGTTATGCCAGACCATGTTCATGCTTTTCTCAATTGTCCACCGACTATTGCTCCTTACCAGGTGATTCACAAAGTTAAAGGATACACAGCTAGACATCTAAGACAAGAATTTAGCGAGCTTCTTAAACTTCCTTCTATGTGGACTAGAAGTTATTTCTGCTCTACCGCTGGCAATGTATCGTCTGCGACGGTTGAGCGTTATATTGCTGAACAGAAGACCAGAGGTTAGAGCGTGCAGGATTTATCGTTGTTCATCCCACGTCTTCCGCTTCGCTCAAGACGTGGGCTTTCCTTTTCTGTAAATTTCACTTCTGCTTTCTACCTTAAAAACGAACAACTTTGTACCTCAGCGATTTAATACTAAATCCTGTTTAGATACAGTACTTAAATTTAGAATAAGTAGCAAGTAGCAAGTAGCAAGTAGCAAGGGTTTGAGTGAATTTCACGGCTTTTAGCTATAAATATATTTTGGTAATCGGATTTAGTATAAGAACCACTATCCGCTCGATAATCAGTAATTACACTTATTTTTTACCTTCAAATCATCGTGTATTTATACCGAAATACGAAGTTAAAATAATTATTTTTTTAGCCATTAATTAATTAATAATTCATTACCTCTTAACCCAAAAATATAAACTCAAAGGCTAAATTGTATCTATAAGATTTATAGAGTCCTTGATTATTCATAATTTAAATATCTCAAACAAAAAATAATACTATTCAAAAAAATGGGATGATACATAAAGATGGACGCAATAAATACAGGAGTAGAATTCAATTTTACTTTTGCTGAAGGAGCAACTGACGACCAAATACTAGGATTTGAATTAGCAGGTGAGATCTGGTCTCAGTATTTAGGCGATACCTATAAAGGTGAGAATTTAGAAATCAATATTCATGTTGAAATAGGAGATAACCTATTACCTGACAATATAATTGGTGGTGCATTTCCTACTATCGAAACAGGAGTAAAGTATGGCAAAATTTATAAAAAAATTCAAAAGGATGTTACTACAGCAACCGATCGAACAGTTGTTGATAATTTATTAGATCAAAAAAAGATCGATCTTTTAGTTGGCGCAAACGTCATCGATAAGAATTTTAAAATGCACTCCACCAGAGCCAATCTCAAAGCATTAGGTCTGGTAGCAGGAGACAGTGAGCAACTTGATGGCTATATCGTCATCAACTCTCTTGGGGGTTCGGTTAACTGGGATTA
>JBFRWK010000227.1:0-7185 GCA_051439545.1 Xenococcaceae cyanobacterium
CAAAAGCTTCTTTTATAGCTTGAGATAGATTTTTCAATGATTGCTGCAAAGCTTGCGAGTGAACTTGTTTAAGGAAAAACAAACTTTCTTCTTTTTTCCATTGAGTTAACTCTTTAGTTAATCCAGCATAAGACAAGCAAGGTTGCGCTTGCTTCAATCTTTCTTTTTGAAATGCCAAGCCTTTATTCCAAACCAAGCGCGATGAACCAGCAAATTGAGCTAGTTTTCGGGCTAAGGTTTGATTGGTCTTGAGCCTAAATTTATATGCCTTGCGTATAATCATAGACTAATATTACAATTGGTCTATGAATAAGCGCAACGCCCGCGCTGAGGCTTCCTCAGTTATACAACATTAAATGAATATATTCAACAACAACAACAAAGGCAAGCTAATTGCCTTTTTTAACGTTTTGTGTAAATATAAATCATGATAATTAGATAAAGCATATAATGAGAGTTCAGAAGGTCAATATTCGAGGTCAAACCAGTTGGGTTTTACTCGGTGATGACTATCTACCTATTGAACCAGTCACAGATTACCTACAACACCTGATGGCGTTAGGTAAAGCACCAAATACTCTAAAGAATTACGCTCACCACTTGAAGCTATTTTTTGAGTATTTAGAAGCTTACAGTCTCGATTGGACACAGTGTTGGGAGAAAGAATTAGCAGAATTCATGCTCTGGCTACAATTACCCGATTCTATTCCTGGTGTTCCTTCTATTGCCCCACAGACGGCAAAAAGGACGGAAAAGACAGTCAATATCATGATGAGTGTGATTTATCAGTTTTACGAGTTTCACGCCCGAAATCAGAGGATAGAAAGCCGAGAACTTTATAAGACTAGCTATCCAGTCAAGAGAAGATACAAACCACTTCTCTATGAGATGAAGAAAGATAAGGGGGTAAAAACTAAGAGATTAAAAGTCAAAGAACCTAGAACATTTCCTGGGTGTTTGAGTAAAGAAGAAGTCCAAACTTTAGTTAATAATTGTGCCAATCTCCGAGACAAATTTTTAATCGTACTTCTCTATCACTCAGGTATGAGGATTGGGGAAGCTATAGGCTTACGACACAGCGATATTCATAGCGAAATGGGTTTGAATGAAATTCATGTAATTCCCCGTGATGATAACCTCAATGATGCCAGGGTCAAAGATGGTGAAACAAGAATTATTAGCGTACCAAGACAGACAATTCAAGCCTATGAAAATTACGTTTTAGATGATGACTTTCCTGACGTAGATTCTGATTATGTCTTCATCAATATCTGGCGTAATGAAATTGGTTCGCCAATGAGATATTCTACTGCTCAAAGTTTATTTAGAAGGTTGAGCGAGAAAACAGGAATTAAAGTTACTGCACATTTGCTAAGACATACCCATAGCACTGAATTAATTAGAGCAGGGATGGACTTAATTTACGTTCAAGAACGTTTAGGTCATGCCAGTATTCAAACCACAATTGATACTTATGTGCATTTGTTAAATGAAGACCAAAAAGTTGCTTATAAACAATATTTAGACAAATGTGAGGAAGAATAAATGGAGCAAATCAAAGTAATCTCAGATTTTCAAAAAAGTAAAACACTATGTCCTCAGTGTCAAGGAACTAATTGTATAAAACGAGGAAAGCGAAGGGATAAACAAAGGTATCAATGTAAAGATTGTTATCGAGGTTTTACCGAAAATATTCTAACTAATCCAGGTAAACATATACCTGCTAAATATATCTTGCCTCAGAATATTTCAGCCTATGAAATGAAAGAATATGATACTTGGGACTTAAGAATTTTAGGAAAAAACCCTGCTGAAACGAGAGGTTATGGTGTTAATTTTTCAGAAATATATCCCAACTGGTTAAAACAAGCAGCTAAAGATTACATTTGGTCACAAGTACCTCGTCGTGAAACAGGTACGCTTGAAAGATATGTTTATACTATAAAATTTATTTCTAAATTTATGCAAGAATTTAATTTTTTGCATTGTGAACAAATAGATAGAGAATTTGTAATTGATTTAATAAATTAGGTGTCTCCTGGTAGAAAAGCAACGACAATAGGAAATTATATCGGCGTTTTCAAAGATTTTTTTGATTTTTGCCAAGAAAATCAGATAATATCTCAAGAAAAAGGAAAGTTGATATTCGATGATGATTATCCCCAAAAAAATAAGTCTTTAGTTAAAGATATTCCAGATTACGTATTCAAACAATTAAAAGACAAAATAACTGCCTTACCCGAAGCAATTTCTTTAATTGTTGAAATTCTTATTGAAACAGGAATGCGAGTTTCGGAGGTCTGTATTTTGCCGTTAAATTGTATCGAACAAGATAGTGATGGAGATTGCTGGATTAATTGTTTTAGGAAAAAGCTCAAAAAAGAGAATAGATTATTTATTTCAAAAAAATTAGCAATTAAAATACAAGAACATCAAGAATTCATTAAAGTCAAATTCAATACAAAATTCAATAATCTTTTTTGTACTACTGAAGGATATAGCTGGTTTGAAAATTATTGTAGAACAGTAAAAAATGGTTCAAAAAGAAGAGAATTAAATCACTTTATTCCTGTCGGTCAGCCAATACATCAAGCTACTGTCAGAGGATATCTTTATCAGTTAGCTCACGAACATAATATTACAGATGTCTCTGGTGAAATTTATCCTATTTGGAGATGCCATCAATTTCGCCATACACATCTAACGAATTTAGCTAGAAAAGGAACAGGAATAGCTCATATAATGCAACGTGCTGGTCATAGTTCTCCCCAAATGGCGATGCAGTACATTCACCTCACTGATGATGACCAGAAAAAGAAAATGAAGGAAGTGTGGGATAACACCCACTTCAATATGGAAGGTGAAATCGTAGCTCCAGTAAATCCTGATTTAGACACAGCAGAAATGCAGTGGATTAAAAAAGGAATGGGAATGCAAACTACAGATAATGGTTACTGTACTTTACTTTGGAAACAGACTTGTCCTCATCAAGATTTACCCTGTAAAGGATGCGGTAGCTGGGTAACAACTTTAGATTTTTTAGATAGCCATAAAAAAGAGTTAGAAGAGACAGAAAAGATTATTGAAAATGCTCGTCAAAAAGGCTATCAAAGACAGATAGAAAAGAACGTACCCAGAGCAGACAGACTAAAGAAAATTATCTCTGGAATGGAAAAACATCAAACCATGAGAGGTCTTGGTCATAATGAATGGGAGGAGAAAGAATAATGTCTCTCAAGAGCAACAACTCTAAAGGCAATCCAGAATTATTAGTCAAAGCAGCAGCAGCTAAGAAAAAAGATGCAGCAGAAAGACTAGAAAAAGCGATTCAACAAGTCTTAGATTCTGGTGAAACCATTACTTTCAAAGCTATAGCAGAAACCGCAGGACTATCTGTTAGTTATCTCTATAAATATCCAGAGATTAAAAATCGAATTGCTGAACTACGTAACCAACAAAAAGCAGCTATTGGAGGCATAGTAAATAAAACTCCCAAGTTTCAGCCAGCTACCGATAAGTCTAAAGCAGTAATCATTAGTAAATTACGTCAAGAAAATCGTCGCTTACGTAACGAAAATGAAGACTTGAAAAAGCATATTGAAGTAGCTCAAGGTAAAGTTATTGAACTACGTCAAGTAGAAGCAGAAAACAATCGCTTGAAGGCAAGAATAAAAGAGTTAGAACAAAATCTAGCTAATGTTAAAGTAACGCCAATTAATAAGAAAAAACAGAGTGATATTAGTCCTGATATTCTTACTCAATTACAAATAGTAGGAGTACGGTTAAATCCTACGCTGACTAAGACTATTAAAGCAGCTTCAGATGAAACAGTTTTAGATGCTATTGAAGCTTTAAAAGACCAGCTAACTAAACAAGATATTCCTAATGCTGGTGGTTGGCTAAATAAAGCAATCAAAGAAGGTTGGTCTAAACCAGAAGTTATTACTCAACAATCCAATAAGCCAGAACAAAAGATAGTCAAAGCTAGTGACAAGCCACAAAAAGAAAAAGTTAGCCTGACTCAACTAAAAAAACTAAGCAATATTTTTAACAAAGATGAATGATAATAATTTACCTCCCACTAATATAGAAGCTGAAGAAGCTATCTTAGGAGGAATATTACTTGACCCACAAGCAGTTACAATTGTTGCTGATATTCTACCAGTAGAAGCTTTTTCTGTTTCTACTCATCAACAAATATACAAAGCAGCATTAGAGTTACATCACAAAAATAAACAAGTAGATTTAATGACTGTTTCTACTTGGCTATCTGACCATAAGTTACTCAAGAAAGTAGGAGGTACAACTAAATTAGCACAACTACTAAACCGTACTGTCTCAGCAGTTAATATTGACCGTCACAGCCTCTTAGTTTTAGATAAATATCAGCGTCGTCGTTTAATTGCTGCTGGTCATGAAATAGTCGATCTGGGATACGATACAGCTACAGAATTAGAAATAGTCTTTGACCAAGCCGAATCGAAGATATTTAACTTAACTACAGAGAAGAAAGACAAGTTTACCACTGAACCAATTAATGACTGTTTAGCTGATATCTTTAATGAATTAGAACAGGGTTCATTACCTCTTTATCCTACTGGTTTAACTGACTTAGATTCTCTCATTGGTGGTTTAACTAAACAAGATTTAATTATTGTTGCTGCTAGACCGAGTATGGGCAAGTCTTGGTTTGCTTGTTACTTGGCTAATTACATTGCCACCAAGGAGAAAAAGCCTGTGGTTTTCTTTAGTGCTGAGATGTCTAGAAAACAGTTAACGAAAAGATTTCTGGCAATGCACACGGGGATTGATTCTCAAAGACTAATGAATAATGTCATCTATCAAGATGAAATGGATTCTTTGGTTAATGGTTTAAGTAATTTAGCAGAGTTACCCATTGAGATTAATGATACTCCAGCAGAACAATTAACCCCTGCCAAAATCCGTTCTGAGTTAAGGAAAATCCAATCTAAGAGAGGAGAATTAGGGTTAGTTGTATTGGATTATATTCAAAAGCTAGGAGATAGAGCAGCAGGAAATAGAGCGCAGGTTATTGGCAAGTATTCAGGTGCTTGTAAGGATATTGCCAAACAGTTTAACGTGCCGTTTGTAGTTTTAGCTCAAATTAACCGAGGTGTTGAATCTCAAAGTAACAAACGTCCCAATATGGCTTCTTTGAAAGACAGTGGAGACATTGAGCAAGACGGCGATCTTCTTCTAATGCTCTATCGGGATGAGTATTATAAATCTGATACTGAAGACAATGGAGTAATGGAAGTGATTGTGGGGAAAAATCGTAATGGTGCTACTGGCACTTGTAAAATTCTGTTCGAGCCATCAATCGGAGCTTTTTGTGATTATACAAGCTAGAATGGCGTATCGCAACGATTCTGACCCTTTAGGGTCATATCAAACTTAAACCTTTTGATGTCAGTAGGTTCAATCGTATTACCTGTGAGTGGAGATTATCGGTATTTGAAATAATTTAAAATATTCGTGATAACGGTGAAGTTAGCCTGAACTGACGGGCAGCAACACTAGAGATAAATAGCTACAAAGCAGGATGTGAAATGAATCTATGCCCATAGCCACCAATCCAATCAGATCCACCCAAGCCTACCCATGGAAGATGACCTTGAGGAGCGTCTAGAGAAAAATTGAGGTTTTCGTAGGTCATCCAATATTCTTGCTCCTGAACCCATGCCTCCCTATACCAGCCTACACGTTCACAGAACTTTTTCCATTTTCCTTCATCAAAGTCTCTAGTACCTTCTAGATCTTGATAGATACGTTTTTGAATGCTGAAACCAAAACGACCACGACTGTAAAATATCCATAGCGAATCAATAGTACGCAAATCTGTAGGGGGAAATTTTTCAAGATCTAAAGCATCCAAGTGCTTTTCATATGTTCTACTAGCAGCTTTAAGTATTACTTTGCCTGTTTCCCAGTCTGCTTCTTTCCAGTTTCCAGCAGCTAATAATTTACGTAATTGGACATAGTCAACTCCCTTTTGAGAGGGGAGCCTAAAGACGTGAAATAAAACTTTAAAGGAGTGAGGAAGGAGCCTAAAAATTTTCTTTCGTTCCAACACTCCAAGGATTGCAATCCCTGTTGCAACTACCGTAGCAATTGCAGCCATTGTCTGCCAGTCCATCTATCCATATACTCCACTTTGTCAGGTGATCTGATACTCTTTATGAAGAGCATCTAATTTATCTTTCAATTCTTCTGTTTTATCAAAAATATAGCTGGCAAACTCTTTAGGCCAGTCAGCGTTAACTCGTCTTTGTTTGGGATGATTGTCAAACTCTAAAAACTACTCAGAGACAGACTTTAAGGTTGAGGGAGACCCTAAAATCTTGTAATCTTGTGCCATACACCAGAATGATTAGCGTTATATAATATGGCTAACTAATTTAGCTATGTGTAAAGTATCTACAAAGCTAAAAGCCTTATTCAGTAAGCATTGTAGACGTTATGAGTGCGATAACCTCAGCGTATAGGACGTAGCAAGCAGTCAAGCAAGCTAAGAACAGGTAGGCATTGTGTTTTTAAACTTCATGTTCACTTGGTTTTTGTTACCAAGTACCGCAAAAAAGTTTTTACGGATTCGATTCTCAAAGATCTAGAAGTTATTTTCAAAAATGTCTGTCAAGATTTTGAAACCGAACTAGTCGAAATGAATGGGGAAACCGAGCATGTACATTTGTTGCTCAACTATCCGCCAAAAGTTTCTATTTCTAAATTAGTTAATAGCTTAAAAGGAGTTTCTTCTAGGCTTATTAGAAAACAGCATCCAGAGCTAGCTAAGTATTACTGGAAAGGTGGTTTATGGTCGCCTAGCTACTTTGCTGGTTCTTGTGGTGGTGCGCCTTTGTCTATAATCAAACAGTATATTGAACAACAGAACCGTCCGTTATAGTGAGGCATCGCGGTCTTGCGAGGCAAAGCGGTCTTGAGAAGCCAGTCCTGAAGACAGGGCAGTCCTGCGGACGGGTTTCCCTCCGCAGGGAACTGTCCGTGGGTTTCCCGTCGCAGGGAACTGGCGTTGGTTTCCCCGAGAGAAAAGTTACTCGCGCTCTGCCCAGCCTTACTCAAATCTCATCAGTAAAATTATTGGTTTTGACTTGCCGCCGTGCGGGATTTTATACATTCGGTACTTAAACTCAGGATTTCAACCCC
>JBFRWK010000228.1:0-19590 GCA_051439545.1 Xenococcaceae cyanobacterium
CTTTTTGGTGGAGGGCTCAGACACTTTAATGCTTCCAGTCGCAACAAATAGGTTATTTTCGAGAACAATAAGAGTCAGCGGAATTCCATGTTTGACGGCCCTTTGAGTAAGAATTGCTTCGCTCTTGACAAGATCGACTCCATTAATGGTACACAGGTCTTTCCACTCGGCAAAAACCAATTCCGCAATCTCGGGTAAAAACTCTCGATGGTCTGCCAAATACTCAACAATCATAAAACTCCGTTTAAAAGCCTGACTATTTAGATGATAATAAGGCGATCTGAAGGTGTCAAAGTTTCTATCTTAAACTTTCCAGATTGATGGGCAGCAAGATCGTCTTGTTTGCCTAACACTAACAACTAACAAATTCAACTATGTAATTTTTTCTGCATAACTACTCAATTGCGATTCCACAGTTCATAGGCATCCTCAGCATTGGAGACATTAGGGAAGTAACGGGTCATGCTCTCGGCACACATTGAGTTCACCACCTCGCTTATATAGTTAGTATCAACCAAAGAGTCGAGCCGACCATTCCACGTACTCTGGTTGATGTGTCCCTTTTCGCGATCGAGAGTTTTCAATGGTATCTGCAAAAAATCAGCAATTCGCTGATGGGAGCGATTCAGTTCGTGAGTTTTCAGAATCAGACATCGCTCTGGAGGAATAAGCTGCGTGCAGGTTTTAACGTGTTGATTCCAGGCGTTTACTAAAGCAGCGAGCGAATAAATTCCCTGGGCTTCTAATGCGCGCTCGCGACTGGTATGGGGATACTGTTCGGGTTTAAACCACCAGTCTAGAAACGGAGGTACTTCGGCTGGAAGCTGACGAGTAATTAGATGCCCCACCGTCGATTGCAGCCAAGAATAGGGATCTCGCATAAGAACGATAAATTTAGCTTCAGGGAAAACTGTTAGTAAGCGATCGATGATGAATTGATTCGCCCAGGCAATATCGTATTCCAGGTTCAATCGGCGATCGCGCTGACGAAGATAGTCATCAAATGAATCAGTGTCAATTTCTCCCTCAGACTGCCGCAGAATCATCTTAAAGGTTTCGGGGCGCTCGGGTTCGTGAGCAGCACGATAGGAGCGTGCTAGCAGGGAATAAAGCGATCCCGTGCCAGATTTTGCCTGTCCCACACAGAATGCCTTAGTGATTGTCTGCGAACTCTCGCGATCGCTTCTTAGTACCTCGTCCATGTTAATACTTGATTAATGTTCTAATTTGAAATGACCGTTGGATAAATACCAATTAGTTCATGCCTATATATTTCGGTTCTGAAGCAATCCTGTCGAGCCATGACTGAATTGCTGGAAGTTGACCCATCCTAAAGTGTTCTCGTATAACTTCTCCGATCGCTTCTGCGCCTGAGGGCTGATAATTCACCACGTAGATATTCATTTTGACGATATTTGCCATGGTTGCATCGACGCTTTCCAAAGCAGTTTGAAGATTACTGAAGGTTTGTTGTAGTTGAGCTTGCAGATTACCATTACCAACTAAATTCTTGTCGCGATCTACTCCAACTTGTCCAGCTACATAGATAGTTTTGATTCCATTTTTTTCAATTACAGCTACTTGGGAGAAATAGTTACTCCAATCTGGCAAAGTAGCAGGAGTAAGATAGTATTTCTTCACAACACGACCCTCATTTTTCAAATTTTCTCAAATTAACTATCTTGGATGGCATACAGCAACTATCATCTCGAAGATTGGAACTCGCTCAATTTATTACAGTTTCTAACTGCCAATCGTATTCCATATAAATTGCTGTTTTACGCGCGATTTCTTGACCCAAAAGTTTATCAACAACATATAAAGAGCCATCAATACCAGCCGATATACCCCCAGTGGTCAGAATTTTATCTTGGTCAATATAGCGTTTTCGTTCGTTAACAGTCGCAGTAGGGACTAATTGACGTAGCTCATCGTATGCTTCATGGTGGGTAGTTATTTCCAAACTATCGAGTAACCCTGCCTTTGCCAGAAGACGCGCCCCCGTACAGATTGACATGACCAGTTCTGCTTGCTCAGAAACTTTCTGAATCCAATTAATTAGTTTCTGGTCATTCATCTGAGTGCGAGTGCCTACACCTCCAGGTACGACTAAAATATCTGGATTGGGACAGTTGGAAATTTCATAGTTGGGAACTACTTGTAAGCCATTAACTGCTTTAAATGTTCTTTGGGTTTCTGCTACCAAAAAAACGTTAAACGGTTGGGAATTGTTCAACTCAGAAGTTAGGGCAAAGACTTCAAATGGTGCTGCGAAATCGAGTACTTCTACATTATCGAAAATTAAAATTGCTAAATTGCGTTTGATCACGGGATACCTCTAATATGAGATGTAATAATAGGTATGAATATTGCTTTAAATTGTGTTCTATTGATATATCCGTCGCGCCTTGCTTTCCAGGTTAAAAAAGACTATTTGGCGGAAAAAGCTGCATTTATTTTAAAAGTCCATTGCGCGGAGCGTAATCGCAACCTAGGTACTAAATTAGTGGCTTTTGCATAAAGTAAAGTGTATGACCTTCGGGATAATCATCTAGTTGACCAAAGACAACATATCCCAATCCTTCGTAAAATTCTCGTGCCTGAAAACTAAATGTCATTAGACAACTCGAACGGCATCCTCTCTCTACTCCGAGCTTTTCGGCATACTCTACTAGAGACGATCCGATTCTACAGTGGCGATTTCGTTCCTCTATCCAAAGGAGGTGAATATATAACCACTGAAAACCAGTAGACCCCGTTAATCCTCCCAGCAAATTCCCATCTAAGTCTCTTGCCACCAGCTTGAGTGGACGCTCATCGGTAAATCCTGTTTGCTGTGCATTATAGGTATCAATACGATTTCCAATCGTGGCAGCTTCATCTGCCGTGAGTCCTTCGTCGATAATGTAGTCCATTACCACTTTTCACCATAAGTAAGAAAGTTTAATAATTGGAAGTCATGTTGTTGTGTAATTAGCTTAAAAAGTGATCGAGAAAAAGTAGGGAATAGTTAGTTGTTTTCTACGGCGAGCGCAGTATACACAAAACATTGAATGGATTACGTAGATGATGGGGTGGCTGAGGTAGTCTGAACCCCATAAAGTCTCCCGCTTCAACCTCATATTCTTCCTCTCCAATCTCCGCAATACCTCGCCCTGAAAGAATATAGAGCCACTCTTCCTCATTGTGGTGTGCGTGGTAAATAAAAGACTCTTTTTCTGGTGGTACACGAGCGAGAGAGACACCGAGCCGCTTGAAACCAACATTATTTCCAAGGAGACGAAGATATATTTCTGAATTGGGATTGAGTGGATGGTGAAACTCGATCTCATTCAGCCTATTAATCTCTGCGGCTTTAATTAAAGTTTGTGGTTTTTCTGCCATGTTATATTAATCTCCCTAAAATCTTTTCAACATGAATTCTTGTCGTATCTAGGAAAGGCAGATCGGGATTGCAAGATTCTCTTAATATAAGTGGCAGTTCTGTTCCGCCCAAGATTAAACCTTGAATTCCTCGTTCTTGCTTGATTTTCGTCGCAATATTAAGCAAGCCATCTCTAGTTTTATCCAGAAATATTCCTATTGATACTATTAATCACGATTTTAGGATAGTTACCGTTCTTTTCGCGATCGAGATAAGAGGAAACGATTAAACGATAGTATTCAATTGTCGATTCAGGAGCAATTCCTCCCACAATTCCAACGGTATTCATAGTTTCTCCAGTTATCTTTATCCGTTTCCCATACTTGCGCCTTCACTAATTGCATCTCTGTTTGAGGACGGCAATTTAAAAGCTGACGAAGTAGATCGCTTTTTAGTAACCTGGTCAGATAAATTTTGTGTATCGAAAACTGACAAGTCCGATTTTTTAAATCTTTGAGAACTCTTGACTAAAGAACAAAGTCCGCACATCTTTTCTTTCTCCCTAACTTTTCTGAATAATATAAAAATTGTTCATGATGTCATGGTCGAGTTGCTCGATTTCTATGCTTTTAAATCCAACTTCTCGTAGCATTTCTAGAGTTTTTTCTTCTCCCCACATCGTTCCCAATCCCATACCTCCTTCAGCCAGCGATACGGTCATGCAGTGCATACAGGAAACGGTGTAGAGTACAGGGGCTAGAGGATGGTCGAGATTATCGCCTACCTCGGTTTTGGCACGAATATCCTGCATCAAGTAGAATCCGTCAGGTTTTAATGCTTGATAAATATTTTTCAGGACTACATCGGGTTTAGCTTGGTCGTGAATCGCGTCAAAAGTAGTAATTAAATCGTACTGTTCGATTTCAGAGATAGTTGCAGCATCCTTAACTTCAAATTCAATGTTAGTTAGTTCTAACTGTTGGGCTTCAGTTCGAGCATTAGATATTGCTTCTGGAGAAAAATCGTAACCTTTGAATTGGCTATTGGGAAAAACTTGCGCCATCCTGTTGAGAGCTTTACCGCTACCGCAACCTACATCTAATACTGAAATACCTCGTTCGAGAGCATCGATTAATCCAGGGATTACAGGTAAAATTGAATCGATTAAATGGGCAACGACAGTTTGACCGCTATCTTCTGCCATGATTTGATGAAATCTCTTGAAATGGCGATAAGGTACACCACCTCCACGATGAAAACATTCGACAATCCGATCTTCGACACTGCCTAATTGGGCTATATACTGAGCAAAAGTGGCAATATTATCGGAAGATGCCGATCGCGTCAGAAAGGCTGCGTGTTCTGGCGGTAGGTAATAGGTTTTTTCTTGGCGATCGTAATCGACAAACCGACTAGTAACCATGATTGCCAACCATTCTCTGACATAACGTTCGTTTAAACCTGTCGTATCGGCTATTTGTTGGCTAGTAGAAGGGGGTAAATTTTCCATCGCATCCCATAACTTGGTGCGATGACCGAGGGACATAGCTAAAGCGATCGCGCCACTATTGAGAATATCGAGTAACCGTTCGGCAAAGGCTTCGGCTTTATTTGTATCTAATCTGATTGTGGTCATAATTGAATAATTTTGGAGCTAGATTGAATTTTGAGGCGTTGCGATCGAATTAAAAAGCGAGCGAGAATTAGACTTGTTATGTATTGAGTGAAGTTCTCAATTCTATTAAGAAATCTATAATTGGTTTGGCGTAAATATGGGGAATGGCAGTGCTACCAATATGATGAACAACTACTAGGTTTGTGGCTAGAGCTTTGGCTATTTGCTGAGACTCAGCCTCAAATGCTTTTTTCCATTGCGGATTATAGGGGACAACTTCTACTAACATTTTGTTTAATCCTCGCCTATCTAGAGCTTTTTAAAGTATCTGGCGATTGGGAGCAGCCCGAAGCCCACCTTTTCATAGAGGTAACGTGCTGGAGCATGGCCGTCATCGCCTCCCGTATCAACCATAGCAATAGACATCCCAGCCTCTTTCATCCAAGTAAGAGCGAATTCTATTAGAGCAGTGCCAATGCCGTGACCTTGCCAATCTGGCTCGACAGCAACCATATAGATTTCACCCATGCTATCCTCTGAGTGTAATTTGACAGCTATAAAGCCCACAGTCGCATCACCTTTAATTGCCACCCATACATTTGTGTCTGACGCAGCGCAGACATCCTCAACAGCTTTTTGCTGCTTCACACGCCAATTATTATCTGGATAGAATGCCTGGTACACATCAGTGTCCATCGAGTTCTGAATCGAATCAAAAACAGGAGTCCAGGCTCTCAGGGAAAGACGAACAATGGCATCTCTGTGGTGGGAGGCGTATGGTTCAATTTGCATAGCTTACTCTGAAGTCAATCTGTATTTTAAGCGTATTGAATCGCGACATTGGATTCCGTTTTCGTAAATAGGTTCGTTATAGTTTTCGGTGAAAAAGTCTGGAATTACACCAACGATTCTAAAGCCTGCCTTTTGATAAAAGGCTAATTGGTTGAGGCTGGAGTTACCAGTGCCTATTTCTATCTCTCTTGCACCCAGGTTTTGAGCAACTGAAATTGCATGAGCTAAAATAGCTTTACCAATCTTTTGACCTTGATACTTGGGAGCAACCGCAATATTGGTGATTTCCCATAATCGCTCTGATTTTTGGACAATTACGAAAACACCAACTATCTCGCTATCTATCTTGGCAACATGGCAAAGTCCTTGTTTGAGATCGGTTTGAATATTTTCTAGAGAAGGTTGGGCAAGGAGTAATAAATCCCAAGGTACCTCGTTCTGTTTTATTTCTTGAAATCGAATCATCTTTCAATTAAGTTTTTAGCTCGATCGTGTAGCAAAGATTTCCAACTCGTCAGGTAAAAATTCCTTTTTTTGATAGTCCCTCGCTTAATTACTGCGCTCGCACAAAATGAACCTATGGATTATACTATTCGTCAAGCAACAGCAGTAGATATCGATCTTCTCGATCTAATTCATACAGAAAATATGAAAGGCTATGTCGAGAAAATTTATTCTTGGAATTCTCAACTGTTTCGCGAAAGCTTTATTTGCCATGATTATCAAGTAATTGAAATAAATAATCAAATTATTGGTTTTGTGAAAATGGTAATGGGGGCGCGCAACATTTGATTCGATCCTGGGGGTGGTTTGTAGCCTTCGGAATCTGAACTTGAAGCACTAGAAGGATTTTGGTGCTGGGATATAGCAAATAATCCAACTAGCAAAGCAGTGAGGGTAATTATGTATGGTTTCATGTTTTTTCTTTTAGTTCTGGAAATCATCGCTGTTTATTCCAAATTTAGGTAATGTTTTGTCCGTTGGCTTCAACCCCGATAGCACATATTTGGCGATCGCATTTGAGATAAATCTCGAACTTTACTCATATTGCTCAATAGTTTTAATGGTTGCTAATTTATACTGCTGCGGGCAGGACTCCATTAAGATTACGGCTCAATACATAAAGTTCGTGAGTTTTGATTCCATATTGGCGCGGTGGCGTTTTACGGGTTATCTCAAATCCCATTTTTTGCCAAAACCCTAATCCTAATTTGTTGGCCTCAATAACGCAGAGAGATACTTGCGTTACATCCTGCATTGATACCCAACGTTCAAAACCCCTGTAAAAATCAGTCCCCAATCCTTTGCTTCTCTGTTCGGAATCGAGCATCATCAACCCGATCCACCAAGTTCGATTGTCGGGATAGTGTCTCAGGGATGCGATCGCGCCTGATAAAAGATTACAGGCATCAAATAGACCAAAGATATAGACATCTTCGGTTGTTTTTCCTTTTGGAACTATTTCAAACTCTTCACGGGCAGCGGTCGGTGAAAATGCTACGCCATTGGTGAGAAGAGCAAAGTCCGTACATCGATCGTAGAGTCCTTGAAACACTTCCACGTCTTCTGGTAAAAGTTGCTTGACTGAATATTCAGAACTTACTAGTGGAAAATCGATTAAATTATTCATACTTCCTATCCACAATACTGTATGCGATCGCCTGAGCTAATTTCAATTTAATTTTGCTTCGGGATTTTCTAGGGAATAATTCCTTTGTCTGGTTAATCTTCTTGAGATGAATATTCTGGTGGAAGTTTAAGTTTTCCAATTACTTCTGTCAGTTTTTCCGCGCTCGCCAGTAACTCTAAATCAAGAAGCGTTTACCAACTATTTCACTATCTATCTTGGCAACATGACACAATCCTTGTTTGAGATCGGCTTGAATATTTTCTAGAGAAGGTTGGGCAAGGAGTAATAAATCCCAAGGTGCCTCGCTCTGTTTTATTGCTTGAAATTGAATCATCTTTCAATTGAGTTTTTAGCTCGCTCGTTTGGTCAAGCTATCTAGCGATCGCTTTTTGGATTACCACAATTTAATTTTTGGCACTCTGTTCCTTCAAGCGATAATTCTCAAACACAACTTCAAATCCTTCCCCTTCTGGTGATGCACACATAATGCCAACTTGTAATTCTCGTTCGCGCTGCGCGGAAGCTTCGCTGAGCTCGCTTGGAAAATAAGCTAATCGAAAAGGGACATAATTGGAATTTTCATCTGCATAGGAAATGTGAATTGCTTCTTGGTGACGCTCGACGCGAAGACGCAGAGATGAAGGAGATGGGTGCAAGGGGGTCATCGACCAGTCCGAGTAGTTATGGGTGACTACCGCACTTAGATTTTGCACTCCATCAACATATTCAATACCTGCTTTAATCCAGTGCTTTTCGTCGACACGAATCATAATCCCTGCTTGGTCGTACAAAGCTTTATAGTTTCCTCGTATCTCAACATCTACCACAAAGTCTGTATTGACTCGCTCGAAATAGAAGTGACCGTTATCGCGAATAAAACCATAGTGAGTAATGCGCCAGAAATCAGTCTTGGGTAAGGTGTTAACCACAATCTGCTTGTCAGAATTTGACCAGTTTACAGGTTCATTTAGCCATTCCATAGTTTGATGCCACTAACATAGTTATCAATTTTTCCTTCTGCCCTCTACTTTGGTGCGCGATGCGAAGCGAGTCCTTTAGGGCTTTCCCTTACTCGGTTGGCGTGCTTTAGGGACGAAGTCCTAGTCATAATTGTATTGATAGCTTATGGTAGAACGGAATCCATACTGCTATTAGTCCTTTTGCTTGTCGCCGATCCATGATTCGATATATGCTCCAAAGGATTTGAGCTAGCCATTTTACGGAAACCTAGCTTGCCCAGGAAAGATGCTCTCGAATCAGGATGATGGGGATTATCCATGATCCTCGTGATATCTTCAACAAAGCCAAGTCGAACCATACATCTGGGCAGCATATTCTTCTGCTTCCCTTGCTATGGCACTATCAGGAATGGGGATGATGGAGACTTCGGCATCGAGGGGCGGACGACCCCAGATCCCTATTTTCCCTAGTCTCTCAGAGATGGTTTGTAACTGAAGAGTAAGTAGTTGCCGATAGAGCATTAGCTTGTCACCGCGAGTCAATAAACCATTGCGGTTAAAGCTCCATCCGTAAGTTCCAACTGAATTCATTTTAGTTCCTCCTCTGTCTTTCTTTAGCTAGACTTGGGATAGCGCACCATCGGGAAAATTGATGGAGAGTCATCTATTTGGATCGTTTCCATTAGCTCGAAGCCGTGACGCTCGTAAAGAGATCTGCTTTCTAGACTGGAAGATTCCAGATAGGCTAGTTGCTGTTGTAAATCGCATTTTTTCAACACAGGTTCTATCAAAGCCGAACCATAGCCTTGACGCTGCTGAGTAGAATCTACTCCCACTATAGCCAAATACCAATGTGGTTCTTGGGGATGATAATGGCTCATCTGTTCAAACAGGGCAAATATCTTTGCTTGTTGATGGTGAGATATAGTTTGTTGTAGATATGCATCAATGGCATCACCGTCAGGTTGGCTCTGAGGAGGAAGCCAAAGAGCAGCACCTGAATAATTATCGGTGTAATAGACGGTTTTTTGCTCGAATGCCTTACCAGCAAAAATTTTGACAAAGTCGGGAAAACTTTTAAGATACTGCTGTGGTGAGGGATAAACCCAACGTGCTAAGGGGTCGGAACTAAATGCCAATACGATGGAATCAATTATTTGCTCTATATCGTATTCTGTTGTCCTCTTAATCGATGTTGTTGTCATAGTTGTCATAATTATTGATATTCTTTCTTCTTAGGGATGAATGAATCATTAAATAGCAGAGCCTTGGCAGTAGAGGCAGAGGTCTGAGAAAGGCGAGGGAGCGAATTTGAGGAATCTGCTTTCTGGGAAGACAACATCTGTATTAGCTTTTCAGGACATTCCTGTTGCAATTGAGCGATCGCTTTTGGAAACCGGGTGCGGTTGAGATAGACTGCCCCATCAACATTCCACGCTGCTTCAAACGACATCCCGCTCTTTTTAGTTCGTTGCTGAATGCCCAGGCGATCGTAAACATCAATGGGAGTGCCGTCTTTGGTATGTCCAATACCGTTACCGCAATAGTCCGCCCGTACCATGCGAGTACAAGCTTGATGATAGTCGCGCAATGATTCGCCCTTAATACTTTTCCAGGGTTTATAGCCCCAGCGCACGCATTTAGCTAAAGCACCATTGGTACAGGCAAAAGTGATACTGCGATCGTCGATATATGCACCTGTTCGATCCCAACGTCCAGTTAAGGGAATTGCTTGGTTAATACCTGCTGAATCGGGCTGACAAAGAGGATACCAACTATTATCGGTAGCACTGTAATAGATAACGGTATATAGATAGCTTTCTCGGTCTTTATCCTGGTAATTGGGTTGTATATCCTCAATTTTGAGTTTGAGCGATCGCCCTCGTTCGTCAAAGCTAGTTAGGGTTGCCTCAATAAGCTCCTTTCCCTGTAAAACAGATGTCGATTGTTTTGTCGGTAAAGGGATGAAGAAATTGCTCCATTTTCCCCAACAGGCGATCGCCGTTACCCCAATCGTGACTGCGAACAAGCTCCAGGTAAATCGTTTCATACCTTATTCTCGATCTCGGTGCTAATCTTTAAGGTTACTTAGACGCTCGAAAAACGAGTTGTCCATTCTGGGTAGAAATCGTTCCCTCTGTCTGGTTGTTTAGGGTTGCTTGAACTTGAGAGGGCTCGATATAGTCAGCAGGAGAGTCAGAGAATTGATTGATGGCTGCTCCATTCAAGCCAATCCCGTTAAATCCAATCCCGTTCGATACAATGCGGGCTGAATTACTTCTATTCAAGGAAGATGAATAGTGGAGTTGAGTAGCCAATATCAAAACTCCCAAGCTAATTCCAATTGAAAGTAGTCGTTTGTTTGGTATCATCATTGCGTTATTCTCTAAAGTTTCAGATTTATTGAAAAAACCTCCATTTTTGGGTTGTATTTTTTTATTTGGTTATTGGTGTATGGCAAGTTTAAGCATTCGCCATAAACTAACCACTTCTTACGATAGGGAAGAATTTCGTATTTGTCGTTGCAGTAAATCTCAGGAGTTTTTCGCCTTTCCAACTCTGGAAACCTCAGAGTTTCTGGTTAAAGAAAGTTGAATCAATTGTTAGTTCTGAAGCTCTAATCTTGTATAAATAAGGAATAGAAAAGATCTTAAACAAGAAACCTCTATACTGAAAAACTCTGCTAAACTCGGGTTAAGTCAGATCTGACCCTCTTGTATAAAGAAATGGATTTGTCTCAAGCCTTATCAATTGCCAATGAAGCAATGTTAGCTCAGTTCGAGCGCGGACTCAGCGACGTTGAAACGGCAATTGTTAGGGGAGCTTGGCAAAATCAAACTTACGAACAGATAGCAGAGGTTTTTGGTTATTCCCATAGTTACTTGAGTCGAGATGTTGGACCTAAGTTTTGGAAAATCCTCAGCCAAGCCCTGGGAGAGCCTGTTAGTAAAAAGAATTTCCAAGCAGCTTTAGAGAGAAAGTGGCAACAAGAAAAAGAAGCACTTCAGCCGAGAAACAACCCAGAGCTTAATAGCAACTCAACTAATAATGACTCTCTACCCAGAAGTGATTGGGGAGAAATAATTGATGTTAGCTTCTTTCACGGACGTAGTAGCGAAATAGCTCAAGTGGAGCAATGGATTCGAGGAGATAACTCCCGCTTGCTGGCTATTTTGGGTATGGGAGGAGTAGGAAAAACCGCTTTAGCTGCTAAGGTAGCACAGCAAATTCAAGGGGATTTTGAAGCCGTTATTTGGCGCAGCCTCCGCAATGCACCCCCTTTGGAAATTTTATTAGGAGATTTAGTCCCATTTTTATCCGAACAACAGGATAATCGAGGGGAATTACAGCGATTGCTTTATTGGTTGAGAGCTAAACGCTGTCTGTTAATCTTAGATAATGTAGAAACTATCTTACAATCCCAAGATTATGCGGGTCAGTATCTTCCAGGTTACGAAAACTACGGCGAGCTATTCCGCGCTGTAGGTGAGACGGTTCACCAAAGTTGTCTGTTGCTTACCAGTCGGGAGAAACCAGCAGAGATCGCTATATTGGAAGGAAGCGTTAGTCCTGTAGGTTCTCTCAAGTTAGTCGGTTCTCCCGAGGCAGCGATCGCTATAATTCGAGCTAAAGGTTTATCGGGTTCAACCGAGTCAGAGCGAGAGTTATGCCAGCGTTATAGTTACAATCCCCTAGCCCTAAAAATTGTCGCTACTTCGATTCAAGATTTGTTCGGGGGAGCGATCGCCGATTTTCTAGCGGAAGATACTATTCTGTTTTATAACGTCAGGCGACTGCTGGAACAACAGTTTAACCGTCTTTCTTCCCTAGAACAGTCCATCATGTACTGGTTGGCAATTAATCGGGAGTGGACTACTATCTCAGAACTAAGCAAAGATATTGTCCCTACCGCTAGGAAGTTGAATTTACTGGAAGCTTTGGAATCTTTGCTCTGGCGTAGTCTTATTGAACGACGGGGGAATAACTATTCACAACAACCTGTGGTTATGGAGTATGTAAGCGCTCGCTTAATCGAGCAAGTTAGCGATGAATTAATTACGGGAAAGCTATCTTACTTTGACCGTTATGCTCTGACTAAAACAACCGTCAAAGATTACATCCAAAAAAGCCAAAGTCGGTTGATTTTAGAGCCAGTGTGCGATCGCCTAAGAACTGCATTTTTCGATGCCGAACAAATTCAACAGCATCTCCAATCTGTATTGAGAGAAATAAGACACCTGCAAAACTCCTTCTTTGGCTACAGCGTCGGTAACTTTATCGATCTCTGCTTTAGTTTGAAAATAGACTTAACAGATTATGATTTTTCTAACTGCAAGATTCGCCAGGTAAATTTCCAGGGGAAACAGGTTCCCCGTCTCAATCTTTCCCATGCTAAATTCCAAGATTGCTTATTCACCCAAACCTTTGGTAACGCTTTAGCAGTGGCATTTAGCCCAGACAATACCATGCTTGCTTTAGGAGATATTAGTGGTAATATCTGCCTCTGGCAAACAGCGGCAGATCGAGGGGATTGGTCACCCTATTTGACTTTAAGGGGACATTCTGGTGGGGTTATGTCGATCGCTTGGCATCCCGATGGACATAAGCTGCTTAGCGGTAGCGATGATTACACCCTCAAACTTTGGGATGGACAAACAGGAACTTGTTTGCGTACCTTTCAAGGTCATCAAAAGGACGTTTGGGATGTGGCGTGGCATCCCGATGGCACGATGATTGCCAGCAGTAGTAGCGATCGCACCATTAAACTCTGGAATCCTGAAACGGGAGAGTGTTTGGCAACCTTAGCAGGGCATGAAAGACTGGTATGGAGTGTTGCTTGGAGTCCCGATGGTCAAGTCCTCGCTAGTGGTAGCGAAGACCATTCGATTCGACTCTGGGATGTGCCAAGGGGTCAATGTGTAAAAATTTTACCCAAAGCTGGGGCTAGGGTGCGCCGCGTCACCTGGAGTCCCGATGGCAAAATTCTGGCTACTGGAAGTTCAGATAAGTCGATTCGGCTTTGGGACGGGCAAACGGGAGAGCTAATTAGAACCCTTTCCGTGTCATCCACCTGGGTTAATTCTCTAGTATGGAGCCCCGATGGTCAAACAATAGCCAGTGGCGGCGAGCGCCATATACAACTCTGGAATCCTTTTACAGGGAAGTGTCTGCGAACCCTTCAGGGACATCAGGATCATATTTGGGGACTTCATTGGGCTGCGGATAGCAAAACCCTGGTTAGTGGTGGTCACGATCGCACGGTACGTTTTTGGAATACAGAACTGGGTCAGTGTCGCCGTACCGTCCAAGGGTATATTGCCCCGATCTCATCTGTAGTTTGGAATCCAGATGGCGATAAAATTGCTAGTTGTAGTGCAGATCGCACGGTCAGAATTTGGGAGTTTGAAACGGGACAATGCTCCACTACCTTAACAGGTCATCAAGGTTGGGTCTTTTCGGTCAGTTGGAGTCCTACCCAATCGGCGATCGCTAGTAGTAGTGCAGATGGGACGATTAAAATCTGGAATGTCGATACGGGGCAATGCCTGAGAACATTATACGGTCATACTAGTTGGGTCTGGTCGGTTGCCTGGAGTCCCGACGGACAAATGCTGGCTAGTGGTAGTAGCACTAACGATTTAACGGCACGGGTCTGGAATGCTGTTACAGGGGAATGTCTGCACGTGCTTTCTGGGCATCAAAGCTGGATTTGGTGGGTAGTATGGAATCCTGATGGTACCACTATCGCTACGGCTGGGGATGATCGGCAAATTAAATTGTGGGATGTCGCAACTGGAGAGTGTGTGAAAACCCTACATGACGATCGCTTATTGGCAGTGGCGATCGCCTGGAGTCCCGATGGCAACTGGTTAGCCACCAGCAGCACCGATCGAACCGTGAGACTCTGGAATGTGGAAACTGGCATCTGCGAGCGAGAATTGCTGGGACACGAGCAAACTGTTTGGTCAATCGATTGGAGTCCCGATGGCAAGTGGTTAGCCAGTGGCAGCGAAGACTGTTCCGTTAAGCTCTGGAATTTGGAAACGGAACAATGCGATCGCACTTTTCGGGGTCATGAGGGTCGAATTAGAGATCTATCTTGGAGTCCATCTGGAAAAATTCTAGCCAGTAGTAGTTTTGATGCCACCCTGCGAGTTTGGGATGTTGGTAATGCAAAGTGTTTGAAAGTGCTGAGGAGCGATCGCCCTTATGAAGGAATGAACATCACTGGAGTTACAGGTTTAACAACAGCCCAAAAATCATCTTTAAAGGCATTGGGGGCTGTAGATAGTTGACTACTCACCCGCATGAATGAGGCTTTACGGTACTATTCGGTAAAATAGAAAATTTTATTCAATGGGTTGGTTTTGAAAGAAGCAATAGTTTTTAACTGCGATGACTTTTTAAAGCAGAAATTCGTTCTAGCTTGAGTTTGACCGCTATCAAATCTTGCCAGGTCTGCCATTTAGGACTATCTTTTTCTAGAGAGGGATTACGTAGAAGATAAGCAGGGTGAAAGATAGGTATAACAGCAGTACCTTCCCAATCAATCCATTTACCGCGCAAAGAAGTAATACTTTCTCTTTTACCAATCAATCCAGCTACAGCAGTTGCTCCAGCACACATAATTATTTTCGGCTCAATCAGTCTGAGTTCGTCAATTAGGTAGGGTTTACAGGCTTTAATCTCTTCTGCGCTGGGTTTGCGGTTATCTGGAGGACGGCAACGAACTACGTTAGTAAAGTAGACATTAGAATCGAGTTGTACGGCTTGGAGCATTTTCAATAAAAACTTACCCGAATCACCGACAAAAGGTTGCCCTGCGTGGTCTTCTAGTTTGCCTGGTGCTTCACCAATAACTGCAATATCGGGTTTAATTTTGCCTCTTCCAATTACTACTTGTTGACGTTGTTGACTCAAAGAACAGCGGTCGCATTCTAGACAGGCTCGATTTAGTTTTTCTAGGGAAGAATAAAAAGTTAGTTTATGAGCTGAGTTTTTTGGCAGTAACTCGAATAACTGAGTTTGTTTGACCATATAAAAACCATTAACAATTTAGATTTATAGCTTTTTGTAATCACTATAAATCGTTAGGTTCTTATCGAATCGATTTTAAGACAGCTATTACCAATTGTATTGAAGAAGCCCAGGGGAAGCACAAGCAGGAATTGGATTCTTTGCTCACCTTACGATTTCAGACTTTTAATAAAGCTCAGATTATGACCATCTGAAGTATACTTAGAATCAAGAAAGATGGAGGCATCGAGGCATCCTGTTTTTGAGGTGAAAAGATGCTTGGCACGCTAAGTTCAGAACAAATTGAGCAGGTTCTTTGCTCAGCCTCCAGGGAAAGAAACATGGACAGGTCGGCCTGTCAGGAGACCGAACAGATGGTGGAATTTGTGACTCGTTATAAGCGCTATGCACAAATCACGGCGGCTTTTGCTCGACATAACTTTGGCTATCTCTCCGATAGGATGGGTTTCAGCGAGCTATTTGGAGGGGAGGAAGCTTTGCCTCCTCATGAGGAGGGCAAAGAGGGAGAGGGCATCTCACAACCGCTCAAAACCTTGAGCGCTCCCGAGCGTCTGCGCATGGTCTGCGAAGAACTAGGACCCACGTTTGTCAAGATGGGTCAGATCTTGAGCACTCGCCCGGATCTGTTGCCAAAGCCCTATATCATGGAGTTACGAAAGCTTCAGGACCACGTCTCCAAGATCCCCTTTGAAGAGGTGAAGAAAGTGGTTGAAACGGAGATGGGAAAAGAACTCAAAGAGATCTTCCCCACATTTGAGGAGAAGCCGATTGCGGCGGCCTCGATTGCCCAGGTGCATCGCTGCACATTGCCCGATGGAACGCAGGCCGTCGCCAAGGTTCAGCGCCCCGGAATTGAAGAGCAAATCCGCAAGGATCTCTCGATCCTCTATGAAATGGCTCGCCTCGCCAACCGCAGCAGCTTTGCCGAGACCATCGATAAGGTGAAGGTGATCCAGGAGTTTGAGTGGGTCATCCTGCGCGAGCTAGACTTCGCCTTAGAAGGTCACCTCACAGAGGAATTTGCTCGCAATTTTCAAGATGACTCTAAGGTGCATATAGCCCGCATCTTTTGGGATTATTCTGCCCGACGCCTGCTCACCATGGAGTTTCTCGATGGCGTCAACATCAGCCACCTCGACGCGCACCACAAGGAAAAAGTTGATACCCGCGAGATCGCAAGGAAGGTGGTAATGATCACCTTGAAACAGATCTTTCGTGACGGACTCTTTCACGCCGACCCTCACCCTGGCAATCTGATGCTCTTACAAGATGGCGTAATCGGGATCCTCGACTTCGGTATGATCGGGCGCTTAGATCGCCCCACTCTGGCCATGCTCCGCGCCATCGCGTTTGACGTCATCCAGCGAGACCACCTCAGCATGGCCGCG
Source organism: Xenococcaceae cyanobacterium (assembly GCA_051439545.1). Taxonomy (GTDB): domain Bacteria; phylum Cyanobacteriota; class Cyanobacteriia; order Cyanobacteriales; family Xenococcaceae; genus JASJDJ01. Next base: position 16,787 of record JBFRWK010000228.1, read on the forward strand.
CACCTCCTCGACTATGATATCGTGGGACACGATGTCGATATGCGAAAGCTGCGTGAAGACCTCCGACTGCTCTTTCGAAACATCGCCTCCATGCCAATGGCGCAGGCCAGCGAAGCCCTGCAAAGCTTTGTGGTTGAGCACCAGCTCCATATCCCTGCCGATCTTTTCTTACTCGATAAGACCTTTGGCACCCTCGACGGCACCATCCGGATTCTCGATCCAAATATCGATTTTCAGGCCGTCGCCGAAGACTTCCGTGCGGAAGAGGGGATTAAGGTTCGAGATATTGAGACGATGGCCAAAGAATTGGGGATGCGCCTCTTTCAAGATGCCGACGCCATCGTGGAAATGCCGATTATGTTGAGGCGGATCATGCGCCGAGCCGATGAAGGCCATCTCGCCATTCAAACCCGCATCCAGATCGACGATGAGACTTACGCTCGCCTCAATAAACTCGCCCTCAACCTGCTCACTGGTGCGACCGGTATCGCCGCCCTGATCTTTGCATGGTTTACTCGCGCCGCCACCGACATCCCACTTCCCTTCGGCATCAAATTGCCTTTTCTCCTCCTGATTATTGGAGGACTCCTCGTTTTCCTCACGGCATGGTCTCTTTGGTAGGGAAAACGCATCTAATTGACGAAATTCTTGTAAAATAAGGGTTCTCCTCAAACAAAAAAGTGTGATGTCAGTTGTCATTAAGTTACGAGCGATCGCTCGTAACTCCAGAGCCAATAAATTTAGCTATTTTAGGTGGTGATTCCCATGTAGTGAAAAAAGAGCGATCGATCGCTCTTTTTCAGTTCTTTCATGTTTATTATATTTATACTACTAAGTAGGTCTTTTTCGTTACAATCATTCAGTTAGTTTTCTCTTCCACCTTCAATTCAATACCCCCTTGAGAAACCTGGTAATTTCTACCCAAGCTGCATCTGTGGCCACTGGATCGTATCTATATCCATCATCTCGCATGAACGTATGATTAGCTTCATAGGTCACAATTTTATTGGTTACTTCCGCCTCTTTCAAGGCTTGCAAAATTTTCTGCCTACCTTCTGGTGGCACATGAGGATCTAATGTTCCAAATATAGTCAAAATTTCCCACTTTATTTCCTTGATTCTAGTTATCGTATCTGCTACTTCTCGCCCCAACTTGCCACTGTGAATTCCTGTCGGATAACAACATAAGTACCTAGGCAAAATTATTTGTATATTTTGAATAAAGTTTGAGAAGATGATATTGAAGGAGTGCCTTAGTTGGTCGATCTCGCTTCGCTGTGGCACTAAGTGGTCTGCGAAGCGGTCGCTGCGCCCTAGCTCAGGGAGGCAGAAAAGCAGCAAAGGTAAGCGATCGCCAAACCAGAAAAAAAATAATAAATCTTAAATGAGATATATAAAAGGTTTAACAAAAGATACAATTAAACTCTTAACAAGAATTTATAAACAGAGTAAGTACTATCAAGTAAGACAAAGAAGTCATTGTATTTTACTATCTGCTGAAAAATATCGAATTTCCGAGTTGATGGAAATATTTAAAGTAAGTCGTAACACAATTTATAATTGGTTCAATAATTGGGAATCCCTGGGCTTAGTTGGACTATATAATCGAGAAGGTCAGGGGCGAAAAAAAATCTTTGATAAAGAGCAACAAAAAATTATCAAAAACTGGGTAAAAGAAACCCCGAAAAACTTATCAAAAGTTCAAGAAAAAATTAAAACAACCTGGGGAATAAAAGTAAGTAAAGACACCATAAAAAGAGTTTTAAAGTCTGTGGGAATGAAGTGGCTCAGATTAAGAAAAAGAGTTAGTGGACAACCTGAAAAAGACTTATATGAAAGAAAGAAGCAGATATTAGCAGCTTTGAAAAAACTATCTGACCAAGGAACTTTAGATTTAAGATATTTAGATGAGACTGGCTTTTCTTTGACCCCGTGTGTACCTTATGGCTGGCAAGAATCTGGAGAAAAGCAATCTTTAGCCAGTCAACAAAGTAAAAGGCTAAATGTTTTAGGATTATTGAATAGAGATAACCAGTTAGAATCTTATATTTTTGAATGCAAAATTAACAGTGACATTGTTATAAAATTTCTCGATCGATATGTAAAAAAAGTTGACAAGCTCACGGTAGTAGTTATAGATAATGCTCCCATTCATCGCAGCAAAGCTTTTCAATCAAAAATAGAAGAATGGAAACAGAAAAAATTAGAAATATTCTGGTTGCCTACTTATTCACCCAAACTTAATTTGATTGAAATTCTGTGGCGATTTATGAAATATGAGTGGGTTGAAACATCTGCATACTCTAGCTGGAAAGATTTAGTTGAGTATGTAGAAAAGGTTTTAAGAGATTTTGGCACAAAATATACAATTAATTTTGCCTAAGTACTTACACTAGCTTGCACCTCTCTCTGGAGTGCTGCACGAAAGGCCAAATGTCCCCCTATACAAAAACCCATTGCTCCCAGTTTTTCCTCTGCTACCCTCTTTTCTCCTTTCAGCCATTCCAACACTGCCAACCCATCTGCATCATACTCGGCCAGCCCAGTTCTTCGAGCATCATCATTGCCTCGCATCCTCCCTAAATCATTTGGTTCAATCACCGTTCCTATTGGTTCGATTCGATGAAATATTTCTGGTGCAGCCACTACATAACCATATCCCGCCAATCGTTCTGCCAATAACGTTATTGGTCTTCCTAGCTGGTAAATATCTGAATAAAACAAAATGCCTGGGTATCGCCCTTCTGGTTCTGGTTCAGCCACATAGACCCGCATCAAGCTATCGTCCACTATCAACCCCATAT
>JBFRWK010000229.1:0-5016 GCA_051439545.1 Xenococcaceae cyanobacterium
ATAGAGGGAGAGAAGAACTGCTAGAGCGAATAAACCTCAGCTTACTTTTAGCGATCGCCACGACCAATTCCTAAGTACCTAAGCAAAATTATTTGTATATTCCATTTTTCCCTAACACCCAACACCTAACACCTAACACCTAAACTCTATCTTAACTATCCAATTGATGAGGACACGACTACTTACCATTCCAACTCTTCTGGTGAAATCTTAGTTTCATTGCGCTTAATACCAATAATCTCCCCACTACGCATAGTAATCACTCGATCTGCCATGGCAGCAATTCCCGCATTATGAGTAATTACTGCGATAGTTGTGCCTAAATCGCGATTTACTCGCTGTAATACTTGCAATACTAACTTACCTGTTTGAAAGTCTAATGCACCTGTGGGTTCATCGCACAATAACACCTGGGGACGTTTGGCAATGGCACGGGCGATTGCCACTCTCTGTTGTTCTCCTCCTGATAGTTGGGCGGGAAAATGATCGAGGCGATGGTCTAAACCCACTAACGCTAGGGCTTCTCTGGGGCGCATAGGATGGGAAGCGATTTCCGTTACTAGAGCTACATTTTCTCTAGCAGTCAGACTAGGAATTAAATTATAAAACTGAAACACAAACCCAACACATTCCCGTCGAAAGTTAGTCAAAGCGCGATCGCTTGCTTGGGTAAGATTTCGTCGATCGAAGATAACCTGTCCCGTTGAAGGAACATCTAAACCCCCTAGAATATTAAGCAAAGTAGATTTTCCGCTACCAGAAGCACCTAGTAAAACTACCAACTCTCCCTTATAAAGATCGAGACTGACATTTTTTAGTGCTTGAACTACTACTTCGCCCATTTCGTATACTTTATTAATATTCCGCACGCGAAAAAGCGGTAACTGTTTACCCTCGTGACATGGATTAAAGTTTTGTTGTCGGTTTGAGCTTGCCACAATTTTAATTAGTGAAAGATCTGCTTGCAGTTACTTTTGATTTTAAGCTCGTCATTTTGTAAGCAGCTAAATTTGATAAGCCTTTGCTTGTATTTGCCACAAATGAGCATATTCTCCCCGCTGTCGCAGTAATTCTTGGTGAGTACCCATTTCAGTTAATTTACCCGCTTTTAAAACCATAATTCGATCGCACATCGATACGGAAGCAAGACGATGAGTAACTAAAATTGCCGTTTTACCTGTAACTAATTCTGAGAAACGGTTATAAATTTCGTATTCGCTGCGAGGATCTAAAGCTGCTGTGGGTTCGTCTAAAACTAATAGTTGCGATCGCTTTTCTCTAAGAAAGGCTCTGGCGATGGCTATTTTTTGCCATTCTCCTCCAGAAAGTTCCGTACCATCAAATTGTTTACCTAATAAGGTTTGGTATTGATGTTCCAGGCGATCGATCTTATCGGCAATTCCTGCTTTTGTTGCTGCCAATTTTAATTTTGCTAATTTCTCTAAAGAAGTTAAATCTCCTAAAGCAATATTTTCCCCAACTGTCAAACTATAACGACAAAAATCTTGAAACACTACCCCTATTTGTTGTCGCCACTGGTTTAAATCTAACTGTTTGAGGTCGATGCCGTCTATTAAAATTTTGCCAGCACTAGGATCGTAAAGTCGAGCCAACAGTTTGATAATAGTTGTTTTTCCCGCACCATTTTCTCCTACCAATGCTACAGTGTTACCTGGTTTGAGAGTAAAAGAAACTCGATCTAATGCTAGTCTGCCATCTGGATAGGCAAAAGATACATTGTCAAAAACAATTCCTGATGCGATGGGAGTAGGTATATTTTTATTGCTAAAAGTAAGCTCCATGGTTGGTTTGCTGTCTAAAAATTTAAACAAACGTTCCATAAAAATTAGAGCTTCTTGCAAACTAAAAAATTCACCAAACAAGACCTGTAAGCTGGTTTGAATGTAGTTTAAAGCTTGAATAAATAGCAATATATTTCCTGCGGTAATCTGGTTATTTACTGCTTTTATTACTACCCGATAAAAAGCAACAGCATTGCCACCAGCACTCAAAATTTCCCATATATTTAAGTTCCAAGCTTGCTTACCTCGTATTTTACGCATAGCTCGATATTTATCCGCAAAAGCTTCTTGATAGCGTTGTTTAAATAGTGAACCCAGCCCAAACAAACGTACTTCTTTGGCATAAGTATCGGTTAATAGTAGGTCAGAATAATATTTCATTCTTCGAGCCTGGGGGCTTTTTCTGAACATTATTTGCCAAGTATCCCATTGGATTTTAAAAGAAAAATAAATCTTGGGAAATGAAGCACATAAAAGTAATAAAGGAATCCACCAACCAAGAGGAAATAACAAAATCAACATTGTAATTAGATTGAGCAAATATTGGCAGCCATTACCAAAAAACATTATGAGGTTGAGGGGTTGCCGATTTACTTCTTCTTCGATTAATTGAAGTTCGTTATAAAAATGAGCGTCTTCAAAATAAATTAAATCTGAGAAACTGTTGGCTTTATCTAGAATTAATACATTTATGTGAGCAGAGAGTTTTTCAGTAATATTTCTAAAACCAACATCAAGAAATGGCTCTTGAATACTTTGCAATAAAATAGCTGCTACCCAAGCAAAAACGAGAGAAAATAAACTCCAAGAATTATCTAACTGTTGGGAATTAAAACCACTTGTCACAGCATCAACTATTTGTTTATTAATCCAAATACTGAACCCAGGAACAATACCTCGTACGCTCGTCATGAAAGTTAGAAAAGTAACTTCTTTGGGAGCAGCTTGCCAAATTAAAGGCAAAGAACGCCCCAAAATTCGGCTATACTTAGCCAATAAATTCATGTATTGCATTTGTCTTAATTTTCAAACTCGAACCATGTCCTGTATTAGGCACAAATAAACACAAGCTGAACTTAGCTAGTGTCTCTATCTCTAACTTTCAGTGCCTATGGTAAAAAAAATTTGATGGGTACTAAGACAGTCTCATGGCTGCAATACTCTCCTCTGGGCGATCGCCAGTTATGTAGGCGAAGATAATAGCTTTAAAATAAATTTTAGCATCGATAATTAGCTGTTTTCCCAGAATTTTGTTACTTAGCTAACTTTTTAAAATTAATTTTATGACTTCTATCAATATTAGACCTGCAATTGAAACAGATTGGGAACAGTTCTATCCCTTTTTGCTTGAGAGTGATAAGCCTCTAGACTCGATCGAAGCAGCTTTCACCCGCTACAAACGGAAGATTGTCTCACCTTTACATTGTGTTCTGGTAGCTGAAACAGAGGCACAGATTGTAGGTATTGCCATGGCGCACGAGTGGGACGAATATCTAATGAGTGGTCGCAAACAAATTCGCTTCTCCACCCTTTACGTGCTTGAGTCTTTTAGAGGACAAGGTATAGGTAGAGCTTTGTTTCAACATATTCTCGATTGGTCTAAAAGTATAGGTGCTACTTGGCTTGAATGGTATGCCAGTCCTAGTGCTATTGGTTTCTATAAACGCTTAGGCTATGAAGGTACACTAAACCCGAACCAAACTCATCCTTACTACGAGATTGAGTTTGGGTGTTCCTAGTGTTTTATCAAAGCACTACTACCCCAACAACTTAATCAAGGTATTTAAGTAGGTAAGCACAATAATTTGTCAAACCTTGAAGATTAAAATTTTTCCCGACTTACTACGCAGCACACTCACTACTCACTACGCAGCACACTCAATAATTCGGTAATCCCTATCTATCGCTACACTGAGGACTAGTTAAAATCAAAAATATACAATCGAAGAATAATAAACTAATAGACTTCAATTAAAGAACGTAATGAGTAATTCAAGTAATTTTAGACAGGCAATGTCAGAAGTTAGAGGTAAGGCTCTAATTGGCCCTGACGTAATCGCCAATGCCCTACCTTACCTTGGTGGGGGATTGGTTTTAACTGCTGTAGGTACTTATGGTGGTTTGGGCGTTATTAATTCTCGTCCAGACCTATTTATGCCTACTTTTTGGGTAGCCTTAATTGCCGAGTTTGCCCTATTTTTTGTAGCTCGTGGCATTGCCGAAAAAGGAAATAACAGTACTGCCCTACCTCTTTTAGCACTCTATAGTCTGCTATCTGGTTATACTCTCAGTGGCTTAGTATATATCGCTTTAGGTACTGCGGGAGTAGGTATTCAAGGAGTAGGTATTGCTGCTCTTGGCTGTGGTGCTACTTTTATTGTCGGTCGGAATATTGGCTCGAATCTTTCTGAGGAAGATGGCATGGCTTTAGCTCAAACTGTTCGTTTGGGTGTTATTGCCTTATTGGTCGTGCTTGTAGGTCAATTGTTGTTCACCTTATTTGGTGTTTATACTCCTAGCTGGCTAGAAATTGCTATTTCTGGACTAGGTGTACTCTTATTTGCTGGCTCGGCAGTAGTCGATTTTTATATCTTGCCTAGAGCTTATCGCAACGACCAGTATTTACCTGCTGCTCTGTCGATGTATCTTACTTATATCAACTTATTTGTTTTTATCTTAAGACTACTTATCGCTATCAATGGCAGAGACTAGGTTAGTGCAGCATTAAGTTAATGCTTGGGGTCACCGTTACTCCGCCACGTCCGTCAACACTCGCGCGTTCCTTTGCGCGTTGACCGCGCGCAGGGTCGCTCGTCATAAACGCCTGGGGAGACCCCAGGCGACGCGGACTTGTAAAAGCGGTGCGAACCCGCGGAATTTGTAATCCGCAAGGGAACGCGCACCAAGACACGACGGAGCCTGCGGTGACCGCATTCCGCGGTGGGTAATTAACTCACCCTAAAATTTCACTAAAAATACTTAGAGCAGTATTAATATATCTATTACAATGTAAAGTAAAGAGTGCGAACCGTTTAGCACAAAAGTAGTCCTTAAAACTACGTGGTGCTAGCTAGGAAAAGAGACTTAAAAAAAGTAACTAAGAAACTAATTACACTTAAGTCAACCGAACCTTGATAACTAAATATTCCGTGTAGGTGAGAGAACCTGTAACAAGGTGTTAAATATTAATAAAAACCTAAGAACTCAAGCCCTA
>JBFRWK010000230.1:0-26306 GCA_051439545.1 Xenococcaceae cyanobacterium
CTAGAGAGTGGAAAATATGTTTTTTCCAAGATAACTCGACCAACAGCCTTGCAACAATCATGCTTAGATTTGTTAGGCATTTCTTTGATTTGTACCCAGTAACAGGGGGTGGACAATTTGGCGTATCTCTCATGCAGCATACGTTATGACATTTTGTCAAAGGGGAAGTTCAGATTGACTTTAAATCCACCCAATTGAAAACCGCTATAACCCTCTTCTGTCACTCTCCGAAAATAAAGAGTAGTAAAAATGCAATTTATCCGCTTAGAAAGTGGGGATAAAATTGATTTATTAAAGCAATTAGCCGATGAAACCCAAGCAATAAATAACGGTTAGGAAAAATGTCTAACCAGGGAACAATTAACCATAATAAAAGAAGAGGTTGAATAATTAAACGAAGGTTATTCAAAGTATTTTTCCACCCAGTTTGAGTAGACCATTGTTGATGACAAGTGAAATTATTAACAACAGCTTCCGACATAGTATTGAACTTAGACGAAGTTTGAGATTCATTTAATCGAGAAAATACTGCTGAAAGAGAGCTAATCATCCAATAAGCCGAGAAAATAATTTCCCACCATTTTTCAATTTGCTCAAACTTAGTTAAACGATAATCTGTCCAGCCTAGCTCTTGTTTACATTGTCTGAATCCATATTCAATCCAAGTTCTTAACCCATATAAATTCCCAAGAATTTTCTTGATCTGACTGGTTTTACCTGAAAGATTAGTCATGACAAAGGATGTAGAATTTGCTGGCATTGTCTCTGGGTCAGTAGTTATTTCCCAGTAGGTTCTAGTTCTTCTTTTGCCAAAAATAATTTCTCGGACATATCTAATTTCTGAGGTTTGATTGCTAAATATTCTCTCGAATTTACACCACTTATTGGCTCTTACCCTTTGAGATGAAGGCATAAGAACTCCGTGGTTACTTCTAATTGCTAAAACCCAAGGTAAGTTGTACCTATCTAATGTTTGTATGAATAAACTACTTTCTCCGTATAAACTATCGGCTAATACTAACTCAATCTCAAACCCAAAACTAACTAGTTCGTCAATAATTTCAGAAGCTAGTTCAATCTTTGTTTTGTATCGATCGCCTGTTTTTAATGTTCCTTTTGGTTTAAAAACTTTGAACATTAAAGGAAAAGTCAGATTCTCATAAACACCATAGGCATTTACTGACACTATGCCATTATCTATTTTGCCAATACTACCCAAATACTGTCTGGCTACATAGTCAGTTTTCTTCCCTTTTTTTCTATCTCCTGTTTCGTCAATGATTACTGTTATTTTCTTCCCTTTTAATGCAGAAAGTGTTTTTGATAATCTTCTTTCTCGAATCTCAATGATTGACCAAGGAGATTTGGCTAGAAAATGGTGCAGTGATTGCGCTGAATTGATGCCTACTACTTTAGCTATTTCTGGGAGCGATTTTCGTTTTAGGGGTGAGATAATTCCTAAATGTAAGTATTTAAAACATTCATAACTCCTTACTTCAGGAAATAAGTCTTGGTAGCTGCTACAATATTCGTCAATCACCGATACTGTCGGTTGTGCATCTCTCTTCAAATGTTTGAGAATTTGTAGCTCTACATCCATTTTTCTGCGTACCTTGTAGAGATTTTGATTATTTATTTTCTCATTTTAATACTCGGAGAGTGACAGAAGAGGGATAAGAAGAGAGTATTCTGAAAAATTACCGCGTGATGCTAGTTCTGAATTATTTGAGGATTTCAGAACTGCTAGGTACATTCATTACTTCCCAGAGTTGGATATTGTGTATAAATATAATATGGCTAAGGGTTGTTATGAAAAAATACTTTTCTCTAGTGTGTCCTCTAGATTATATGAAATTACCAAGAAAGAACTAGGGATTGCTTATTTAGATGCTGCTGAATATGCTCATACAGTAGAAGAGGATAAAGGAAGGGTTGAGATGTTTCCGTGGATAAAGTTGTTAACACTTTCCCAGAAAAAAAGACTACAGGAAACTTGTTCGTGGTTCTTTACTAAAGCTACTAGCCTACACAAAGATGCTTTATATGCTCTGAAACATAAGTCTGAGTTCATAAGAAATGAACCTTTGATTGGTACTCACACTGATTTGGTGAATGTTAAAAACGGGGTTGTTAACCTACTGACTAAAGAGCTATTACCCCATAACCCAAAGTATGAGTTTACCTACAGGAATGATGGTAACTACTGGGGTAAGGATTGTGAAATTGAACCCTCCAGCATATTTGAGTTCTTTAACTCTGCTTTTAAAAGACCCGATTTACACATTGACACAATACGTAGTGCTGTTATTGTTGGTTTAACTGGTAGTGGTGCTTTAACTCAATGCTTTGTTGAACTTAGTGGTACACCTGGCTCTGGAAAAGGAACTACTCAGAAATTAGTTACTTTTGCTATTGGTAGCACCAATACCTATGGCACTCAGATTGAAAGGCTAGCAAATAGATTTGAAACCGCAGCTTATATTGATAAACTCCACCTTAGAATAGGTGATGCCAGTAAATTCCTAAATGACAGGATTTTTATTATGATTACTGGTGCTGATGAGTTGGCAGTTGAAATTAAAAACAAGTCTATTTCTGATAACCAAGCCTTTAAAGGTATTGTTACTCTTTCAAGTAACAGTCCAATAATGATTTCTGACTCCTCTCTTGCTATAGAAAGGAGAAGGATACTGGTGGCTTTTAACCCTAGAAAAGATTCTCATGATAGAACCCTTCTGGAACTTGTTAATGGTAAATGGATAGGTGAGTTTGCTGATGAGCTTGATGCTTTTGTTACCTGGTGTCTTAATATGAGCCTTGAGGATGCTATTAACCACCTTAGAACGGTTAAAAAAGCGATAGATTCCTCAAGGCTAGAAGGCTTTCTTGAGACTAATGTGGTAGCTAGATTCCTAAATGACTCAGTAGTTAAAGATTATGATGGTTTTATTCCTACCCATGTGAAAGATGTCTCAGCAAGCTCAGTTGATACTGAGTCCCCAAAAGACCTGTATGGTGCTTTCAGGAATTGGCACTCTCAAGAAAACCCTGGACATAAAATTATGACTTCCAGAGAGTTTACAAACAACCTAAAGTCTTTCATTACTCAACCCACTGTTAAGCCTCTTGGTCTCAGTTATGTTAGAAACAACAAACGAGATGCTTTTCATAAACTCTATGGCTTGAGAGGAGTCAGATTCCGTAGCTTTAAAGAAAGAGATGGCTACTCTAGTACTAGCCATAAAGTTGATGCTAATTTTACTATTGGTCTTTTTGAACAACTTGATGAAGAGCTAGCTTGACTTTAGGAGTCAATTAAGAACCCATAGCTTGACCCTAAAACTTTAGCTTGACCCCAAAACTTAAATGGGGTCAGTTTTTTCCCTTTAGTAGCAGTACTTCTGGCGATTTTTTACCCTCTAAAAGTTTAGCTTGACCCTAAACTTTTGGGGTCAGTTTTTTCCTTTAGTAGCAGTACTTCTGGCGATTTTTTACCCTTGACCCCAAAACTTTTCCAACTTATTACTGCTATATACACGGTTGTGTTGTTATATTGTTGTTATTATATTCTTCTTAGATAGTGAGTTAAAAAAGATATGGGGTCAGAGGTTAAAAATGGCTGAAAGTACTATGGTTATAGGAAAATCTTGACCCTAAAACTTTTGGGGTCAGTTTAGGGTCAATGGGGTCAAAATAGTTAGAATGCTTATTTTATAAGGGTTTGAGAAATGGGGTCAATTTTGGACTTTTGGGGTCAACAACAACATAAGACCTCTCATCCAAAGATAATCGTGAAATAATCAATCCATTACCAAAATCTATCTCTAGGAGATTCATCAAAACTTCATATACATCAATTTCAGATGAAGTCACATCAATATTATCAGAGTCAGATACTAGGTTACTAGGATACTCAAATCTAACTTATCATTCTCAATAATAATCGACTATTGAGAATAAATTAACAAAAACAAAACTCCTCAACCAAATAGCTAAGGAGTTTTAATAGTCTTAAACACTATCAACAAAATATGGTAATTACACGTAAAAAGAAAGTTAAAAAATACGTAAAACATAACCACTTCACTTAATCCGATGAGCGTTATCATCCAATGATTTAAATAATTTAACTAGGGAAAAATGCAGGTGATTCAATAGTGATAATGGTTTCCACTTATATCAAAGTATTATAGATGAGTTATATAATAGTATTAACGACCAAAAGATAATTACCCAATGAATGAAGTGGAGATAATAAAAGATGAGTACTATTACTATTAAACCAGCAGCAAAAACCAAACAATTGTGTTACTTTGAAAATGAGTTATTTTACCGCGACCCCAAGAATTTTATCCCTTACACAGATGAAATCAAAAACATTCTAAAAAGACTTGGAAGGCTCTAATATTATTCTACTTACTAAATATTTTTTAACGCCCGATACTCTATGTGATGTACATAAAGTAATGGGAATATGAGTAAATATTTAGTAAGTAGAGCCAGAAAAGGTACAAATACAGGATTAACTTCTTATTTTGATGGAGAGATAATGTGTTTGATAAAGGAAGATGCAAAATCTTTAGACCTTAGCATGAGTGGAATTGTCAGAGATGTGGTAAGAAAGCACTATGAATCTTTAGGACGTACCAAATTGTATGAGTATTATGTTTTTGACGAGGTGGAAAAATGAAGTGTTTTGAATCGTTAATCCGTTGTCAAAATACTGAAGAGCTAATTAGAAGAATTAGCTTTGGTGAGAAGCTTATAATTACAGATTCTGGCTATAAAACCTTTGGCAGGAAAAATAAAGTTACTCTGGGTATTTTAGAAGTTTGGTGTAAAAGTAATGACTCAAAACCAGTATGGTGTAAAACACACATTAAGACAAAAACCAAAGTAGAAAAGGAATTGTTTAATGATTATCTTGATTGTGAAGAAGCTGGTTATTCTTATGTGTGTGTAGGATATGATGACCAGCTTAAAAAGCTATTTACATACTCTGATGTGGACTTGATTTTAGAGTTATCGATTTTCCTTGATGGTACTTTATGTCAAGAGGTAAATAAGGAGCAATGATAATGGCTAGTCTAAGGGATACAATGACTACTAGAGTTAATCAACGATATTTATTTGTTCATAACTCCTTATTATCTAACACCTATTGTGAAGTAACTCTATCGATGGATAAAGATTTTAAAAATCAAATTAAAGAATACTCAATAAAAATTGGGAATATTAAAATCAGTAACGATACTTTATTAGATACCATCCAGAAAAACTTTATCTCCGAGTTTTCCCGTAGGTTATATTCCCTGGATTATCACCAGGAGGGACTCCTTTTAATAGCTAATAAGAGTACTGCCAAAGAAATAATAAAAGCTAATAATGGACAGTATGCAGGTAAAGTACTTGGGTTAGCTGAGAAGAGTGATTGGTATCAACTTGGCGGTCGGAATAAACTTGAGTTTCTTCTTCAGAAAGCAGAGTTGTCCAAAGCCGATAGAGCTAAGATTTCCACTTACATCAGAGCCGAAGCAGAACATTTTAAGGCTCTCGTAGGAATGGCGTACATTATTCCCTGGCTAATTAGCCAGGGAATAATAATAACGCTCTACAGCAACAGCTATCTAAGTTGCCCAGGTGGTATTAACACTCAATATAAGTATGAAACAAAAATCAACTGGTGTAATATTTTATGACTAAGAAGAAAAAGCAAAAGAAAAAAGTAACTATCATGGTTGAAAAAAATCGACCAGGTAGTGTTGCTGCTAAACATTTAAGAAGCTATCGAGCTTTGGATAGGATTAGGAAACCCAGATAATTCTGAGTAGTTAATGATTTCTAGAGCCTAGAGCCTAGAAAAATTTAAGTATTTCCACGGAAGACAATAAAGTATTTCTGAAGTACAATGTAGATAAATCAAAAGGGAATCTCTACAGTCCCAATCTCTACAGTACAGTCCCTACAATGTCTACTCCTAATCTCGCTTTAATCTCCCAACATCTAAATTGCACCATAAGCCAAATCATTAATATTGAAGAATGGCAACACATATATTTCGTAAAAGTAGAAGGACGCAGACCCACTTTCTTGAGTAAAAAGAAATTCAACATAGTAGAAGAAAAGCCAATTACACACATACACGCTTCTGACTTCCTAAATCAGTTCTTGTCTATCACATTCAATATTAGCTGCTTATGCAATGGTAGCTATTCTAAGGATACCAATACCCTAAGTCTTCGATTCCATAGTGGGTCTACCTACGACTACTACAATGTTCCTCTTATAATCTGGCAAGAGCTAACAAAATCATACGTGTCTCCAGGTAAAGCCTACAACCAACTTATCAAAGGTCGCTACCGTGGCTGCAAAGTGGCTTGATTGAATCCAATGTAGCAATGTGCCAATTCTGAAAGTGTCACACTGCTGAACACTCATTCTATTAATGAAACAAGATTGGAAATATTATGCCACAGAAGAAATCAAAAAAACCACTTAAAAAAGTAACAGTAGTATCGCACTTGGGTAAAGAGACTAGAATTGTCAAACCTAAAAAATCTAGTTCTTCTAAACCCAGAAAGAAGGCTACCAAGAAGGTTCATTGGAAGTCTGCTGGAGCAGCTAGTTATAATCGCAAAGGAAGGAAATAGTCTGCATTAAAACAAGAAGGCTCAAATAGATTGTCTACCTCTACCTACTCCATACTCTAAAATTCCATCAACTCCAACAGCCAGAGCCATCACACAATCATCAGTGGTCTTACCACCTGAATATCTACCATTTTCATCACGACAGTAGGATAACATCTCTTTAGTAAGTTGCTTACCAAACTTGGTTTCTGATGGTACTTTAATTTTGTCTCTCTCAATCAGTAACTTGATACCTTCCAGCATTGCTTCTTTCGAGTTACGAGTAGTCACCACTTTATGATAAGTAGCACTTGGATAAAGTCGTTCTAGCTCATCAGCTACTAATTTTCCACCCGCATTCGATTCATAAGACACCATCCACACATTGAATCTTTCAAATAGCTCTACCAAATCGTATACGTAACCATTCATAGTATTTTTGTTCTTAGGATACATTGCTACTAGATGGTACTCTTCTTTAGTACTCCCATCTGGCATTAGATTATAAATTGTTTTGAAGATAGTACAGACTAAATAATCTCCGCTATTTCCATAAGCTACGTCAATTCCAGCCCAATAAAGAGATTCACCATCACCCTGTGATTCTGGTAGTACTTCTGTATTGGTTAATTTCATAATCTCATCAGTAGAGAAAACGTTACTCTCTTCAATACTGAAATTTAGGTCATACTCTTGGGAGACTGCACTTAAAGTTAATCCTTGCTGTTCAGCTTTCTCTTGTAAGAAATTAGGATTCTTACCGTACTTAGGGTGTTCCCGCCAACTAACAAAACAGGTACTCATCTTCATCAGGTCATTGCGTACTGTTTGAAAGGGTTCTATCTTCTGCAATCTTATTTCATCACAGATATCAAAGGCATTGGGACATACTTGCTGTAATCGCTCTGCATAATACCCATTCCTGCCTTTTGGGGTACTTACAATAAAGATTCTGGCATTATCCCCTACCATAGACATAGCTGGAATAATAGCGTTAACACTCTCTTCTAAGTTAGTGATACTGGCAGCTTCATCAATAAAGACACCACTAATACTAGGTATTCCTCTACCAGGATTACCAACGCCAGACCTGAAAAAGATTTCTCCCTTTCCTCTAATCTTTATGTAAAGTAACGAGTCGCTCTCTAGGGTAATGTAGTCCTCAAGCGATAAAACCATGTACTGTAATCTTTTGGCTAGGATGCTAGAGTCTGCACCAGTCATTGACACAACCAAGCCTGTGTACCCCTCAGATTTACAAGCACAATACAACATATAAGACAAAGTTAGCTCTGATGCCCCAAGTTGCCTAGATTTAACCAAGATTGTTGAATTACGTTCATATTCTTCAATTATCTTTTGCTGGTAGTCATAGGGGTTAAATTGCACTACTTTACCACCTGACCTAATTTTAAGTAGTCTGGCAAACTCTAACCAAGTATCTGGAATTGGTTTAAGAGCAGAATCAGCTACTATTGCTAGTTCACGTTGTTTTTTCTTGAACTGTTTAATCAGTCTCCGTTGTTGTAAGCTAGTTGGCATCTTCACCACCATCATTTTGGTTAGCTAAAGAGTCGAAGCTGGCTTCTCCTGCCATCTCTTCAACTAACGCTTTTAACTCTTGGTACTCTAGAGACTGTAGTTGACCCCTAGATATACCAGAATGAGTTAACCATAATTTCATAGCCTGGAGTCTAAAAGCGGGTTTATCGCAGTTAAAAGCCATATCCTTTAACTCACTTAGAATCTGAGAGTCAAACTTGGAAAATAGTTTTAACTGCTCTAGGGAGGAGTAATCGACAGCTTCTCTTACATCTGAGAAATAAGCCTCTTTAAAATCCCAATACTCTTGGCTGGACTTAATCATCCTAAGGTCTGTCAGTGAGATGTCAAATTCTCTTACGATATCCCCACTCATTTTTGCACTGGCAATAGCATTAATAATCCTCAAAAATAGGTCTGAGTCATTCAGGTGGCAATATTTCTTAGTATTAGCTAATACTGTTCTTTTCTTTTGTTCGTTTGACATAATCAAAAATAGTAGATTTACTTATCCCATGTTTTTCAGATGCTTTCCTGTAGCTAATGCCACTCTCCATTACATCTTGAACAGCTTTTCTTAATCTGGAAGCCTTATTTATATCCTTTTTACGATGTCTATTTAACCTATCTCTCAGGGTTGAAAAAGGAATGCCATATTGCTTTGCTAGTTCTCTAATGCTAGTGCCATTGGCTACCTTTTCTATCAACCCTTCAAGCTGTAACTCAGTAATCACAAGACTTTTTAATTAAACTAAACTGTTCAGTATAGCCATTGAGCGTGTATCTCGGACACTTAATTTACAGATACTAAGATTTGTTTTACAGATTTTCATGGGTTTCTTGCAGGTGGGCATCCCAGGCTTGCATCTGTACGAGGGTATGCCCTTATTGCAGGTTATTAGAATTGATTGCAAGAAGTTACTGATGTCTTTTAGTAGAGATAACGTAAGTTTGACCATCAGGAGTAAGTATTTATACTTACTCCATTGAGTCGTGGTTAACTACTGCCAAACAATTCTTTGACCTGATGATAATGGTTATCCAACTCATCATCATACTTATCACCAAACAGATACTCTATTGCTTCAGCCATACTACTTAGAAAGCCCGTTAATCCCCATTCAAACCAATGAATAACCTTTGGGGTACAGCGAACTACTAACGCTAATATGGCTATTATTGTGGTGCTGATGACATAGACAGGTAAGGCTATTACTAAAATTGGCAATATATTGGTTCTACTGTTAATTGGCTCTATTGATGTAATATTTTTTGCTTTACTCAACCAAGGGTCTAAAGTACCCTCATGTTTAATTACATTGTCAGACAAACTGTAATTATCAGCATTCTCTAGCTGTTCAATGCTGATATCAAATTCTCCAAGCTCATCTGGCAAGTTGGTTAAATCATCAATAGTGATATCTTTTATATCATTATCAGCTATGTTTCCATTAGATTTGGAGATGTTAGCTACGAACACTTCATCATCATTTTCATAGTAGCTAGTTTCATGATACCAAGCATCAATAGCTTCAATAAATGGGGCTTTCTTTCTACGGTCGCCATCAACAAAGATGTCATTATCGGCAACAAATGCTCTGAGTTCTTTTAGTGAAGCTGTTTGAGTATTGAACATGATTTGAAATTCCTTAAAAGTGTAGCGTTAGTTTTAGTTGGTGTTGTGTTGTTGTGTTTCCACCATGTATCTAATATAACTTAGCGTATTATGCTTGTCAAGTATCTGAAATCACAACTTTAATGTGTTTTCGTCACACACCTCGAAAATAATAGTTGCGATAGTTACAGGTATCTCCAATTAGTCCCATCACTCTCTTTATCAGGGACAACTTGATTAAATTGCACCAATTGTCTCTGTGGTGCAAATGGAGATAAAATTGACAATCGAATTATGGAAGGATGTGCCAAGCTATGAAGGTATTTACCTCGTATCCAATTTAGGTGATGTGAGAAGTTTGGATAGAGAGACAATTAACTCTATTGGTGCTTCTAGAAAACAGAGGGGTAAAAAGTTAACTCCCTTCAAGAATTCCACTGGCTATTTCTATGTAACCTTAAGTGATGGTGATAGAAGGAGTAATAGACGGGTACATAGTCTAGTTGCCACAGCTTTCTTGCCTAACCCATATAATAAGAGAACTATTAATCATATTAATGGTGATAAGAGTGATAACAGGTTATGTAATCTTGAGTGGGCTACTGACTCTGAGAACCATACTCATGCTTTCAAAACAGGGTTGAAAGAGCTATGTGGTATAGCAAAGAGAAGTAGAAAGCTGACTAATGTTCATGTGTTAGAGATTAGAAAACTCATTGAGCAAGGTGAACTAACACAGAAGCAAATAGGAGAGATGTTTAATGTATGTAGAACTACCATCTCGGACATAAAGTTAGGAAAAAGATTCAAGGATGTAGCCTAAAAATAGACCTGGTGTGAAATTGGTGTGCTATATTTTAGTAACACCACATAAGCACCGACTATGAAGAGTTTTAAGTGCTTACCTGGAATGCTTGTAAGGCAGGCGCTCTACCGCTGAGCTAATCGCCCTCTTTTGGTCACCTAAATAAGAATAACATAAAACACTGCTATTGAGTAATAAAAGAGAAAATTCAGCCCTAACTTAGGTAGCAACTCTTAAAGTTGTTTGTTTGTTTGATATAGCAAGATTGAAAACAGTTAGGTTTAAAACCTGATTCTCTCTAGACATCGATTAAACGATCGCCAATTTTGGCAGTAAAAAATTCGCTACTTCTTAGACTAGCTATTGGTTCACAATAGTCTTTTGTAGAACCTTAATAAATTCCTGCACCGCAGGGGAAGATTCGTCCCCTCGCCATGCTAGAGCTAGTTTGAGTGTAAGAAAATTGCCGATTAAAGAATGCTCTTGGTATGTTTTAAAAATATTTGGCGCGAGGCTATACAGGGTTGCTTCAGTAAAGCCAACTCTCACCCGTCCTATTTTTCCGTCAGCTACCTGTCTGGTGACTTGGATGCCTTCTTCTACCTCCTGCAAAATTCTGCGTGCCTTTTCTAAAAATTTTTGTCCCGCCATTGTTAACCGACAAGAATGTTTTGTACGTTCTAGCAGTTGGATTTTTAAGCTATCTTCTAACGCTTGAATTTGCTTACTCAAGGCAGGTTGACTTAGGTGCAAAGACTCGGCTGCTCGACCAAAGTGTAGTTCTTCAGCAACAGCGATGAAATATTTAAGTTGACGCAATTCCATCTGACTTACCTGGTAATAACTATAAGTTATCAAGCAATATCTAATCCGAAATAACAACCTTCTGGCTTGCTTTTAAGATAGGAATTAACGAATTGGTTCACTCTTAAAACATTTCGACAAAATTATACACAATTCATTTCGTTCTAACATAATTTACCAGGAAAAAATAACTATGAAAAGTTTAATTGTTGGCAGTCTTTCAATACTTATGGTTGCAATTGTTAGTCCTTTGAATGCTGCTGCAACTACTCCAATAAATCTAGTTCACTTAGCTCGGAATGGTTATTTCCAAGAACAAGGTATTCCCAGTCATATGGCTTTAAAAAAGGCGATCGCACGAGGGCAAGTTAATGGAGAAACCTTGGTTCAAGCTGCTATTGAAGCCAATAGAGTTTCTGCCGATCTACTTAACGATTCCAGTTATGTCAGATCTGTCGATCGACAACTCGATTTCTTGTTTGAAAGTTAACATACCATCTCACCCAAGATATGTAATTTAAAGCATTTTTGGATTACATATCTTCAATTCTAAATTAATACCGATGCGATCGAACTTAATCGAGCAGTTGTGACAAGTAATCATTATTTAAAACAATGCATTCTACTAATTCTGATTCAACAATTTCTCGTCGCCAAGCTATTAAGATGATGGGACTTGGTGCAGCATATGGAAAGCATCCCTGGTTTTGACAAAATTACCCAAACCCCGAAAGAAAACCTGTTCAAAACTGCCAGCCCTTGCCACGAGCGGGGTTTACTTCCTTTGTAGCACAAATTAATTGTATTACAATTCCCGCTCGTGGCTTCTCTAACCGATAAAATATCGTCTGAAACATATAACTGATAAGGGCTGGCAGTTTTGATTAAGTTTATTGTAGCCCTAGTTTTTCTTTAATAATTAATGCTCCCAATGCCATCCGAAACGGTTTGGCTGGCGCACCCATTTTTTCTGAGAATTTTTCGGCATATTCCTGCTCAAATTCCGCCCAGGGAATTAATTCTGCCATGATGACCCATCGATTATCTGATGATAACTTTCCCCAAAAGGGCAATTCAAAATTTTCTGGGGTAGGCTCAGACTGGTTAGCTTTGCGGTACATCTATTCTAGCTCAGATAAGTGCAAGGGGGTTTCACCAATTTTAGGGCTTTTTCGCCCCCTGAACCTAACTTTTTCTTCGCTAAAGAATGTCTGTAACCTTCTTTAGCTCAACGTTTGAAACTTATTCAGCAAACCCTATATAGGACTTGCTTGATAAGTCTGAAACCACTTATATACAATGGTTTCAAGCATTTTTTCTCGAAAAAAGTGCAAGGTAAAATTAGCCCAAAATCGCGCTCATGCTTGAAATTCCGTTGATTTCATCTTGCACTTTTTTCGGATTTTAAAGTCTAGAATGCTTGCATAGTAAGCATTCTAGACTTCCTCAGCAAGTCCTATATAGTTTTATAGAGAAAAACTAAGTATGGTTAGACGTTATATAGCTGTGAAATTTCGGTAGTAATAGTCTCATTACTATCCTTACTACTATTGGTCTTAGCTAATCTAATAAGAGTATTTCCAATTTTCATCATCATAGTTTTGCTTTGATAAGGTATGGTGTCATTACTATTTACTGAACTCCATTTTTCTATTTCATGATGTCGAACTTTTTCAAAAATATCTTGATAGGGAAATCTTAAATCTAACGGCTCTTTTATTTGCGTTTTATAAGGTTGGACAATTCCATGAGTAGTTGGCACATATATTTTTTTGAAGCTGCGATAGTAGCCACCCATATGAGCATGATCCCATCCCTTAATTCCCTTGATAAAACCATATAAACTTGAAGCTGTTATCGTATTGTAGAAATTAGCCAGAGGATGTCTTCCTGGTTGAGCTTGAATAGTCTCTTGTGTAAAATCAAAGTACCATTGAAAAAGGCGATTCGGAAAAACTACTTCTAACTGATAAATTACTTGCCAGCGATAATGCTCAATAAATAAGGAATCTTTATTTTCCATAATAAATTGGGGAAGATTAAAGCAGACTTCTTCCTCAATCGCTGTTTTCATCTCATCAAGAGCGTAATTATTAGAATTGTCATCAATGAGACTATTGTTCAGATTTACGGGCGAAAAATATAATTCATCTCGATCATCTTTTAGCTTTTTGACGAATTGAGACTTGGCTGGCATATAACTAAATTCACCGTTTTGGAGATCCAGAATATCTCCTGGATCGAGAGCAAAAACATTTTTGCCAACTTCTGGACAAACTATTTGAATATCTCTACAATATTGTTCTCGGGTAACAGGAAAGACAATTTGGTTTAACCAAGATGATCCATTAATAAATTTAAAACCATTAGCTCCAGGTGAAATTGCCTTGGGCTTAATTAAACCTACTTTCTCTAGCTCTTTGTTATATGAAGAGTAAGGAAAAGATAAACTTCGATTATTTTGATAATTGCTTTCTAACATTGGTTGCCAGCTTGCCAAGAGAAAATCTACCTGGGAATAGCGAGATTTTACAAATTGAATTGTTTTAAGACTAATATCTGAATCGACTTGATTCCAAAAGACTCCAGATGGATCAACAAAGAGCATTCCATATTCAGGTACGCGATTTTCTGAGCGAGTTGCGATTAAATGGGTCGAGCCAATCTTAACTTCACTCTCATCCTTTAAATAATAGATATTAGAGTATCCCAATTTACAAAGACAGGTTTTTAAGAGTTTATCTTGAGGAATAAAAACATCAACATTTTTGGGCAGAGAAGCAAGAGAACGAATATCAAAGTGATCTAAATGTCGGTGAGAAATTACCAATACATCAAATTCGGGAATTTTGTCATGAATAACTTCTCTTTTGGGACATATATCTTCTATGTCTTCACAATGAGGATCGAATAGCACTGGATCCATAATAATATTACAGTCTTGGCTTTCCACAAATATGGAAGCATGACCAATCATGGTGATTCGCATAGTTTACCTCTGTTATTTCTTGATTTGAAAAGTAAAAAGTCGTAAATGAATAATAAAGATTGCTAATTATTCAAAACTCAGAATTATTAAAAATATCTTTGATAGCAGTCCAATTCCCCCCCCCTAATGCATCTAAAATTTCTTCAGACAATTCTGTTTCTGGTATCTTGAGAAAGGGATTAACTGGTAATGTTATCTTGATGGCATCTAAAGTTTCTTCAACCACTTCAAAAATCAAATTATCTGGTAACTGACAACCAAACTCTTGGGCATAAACTGCTCTAGGATTAGTGAGTAACTTTTGCTTGAATTGCTCGTCTTCCCAGGATTTTAAAATTAAACGATTGAAAACCTCAGATCTATTTTTTAAACCGCGAATGAGTGCTTGTTTAATCTCTGGATTTTCTAGAGAAATAACTTTAGAATCCCGATCGATTCTCGACTTATTAAAGAGTAAAACTTTGTCTTTACTTTCTCCAGAGTTTTCTGTATTGCTTACAGTATTTCGTCTTTCGGCTAATTCAACTAAATAATTAAAATAATCAGCACTAACAATTTCTTTCAGCTGTTGCTGATACTTGTCTTTATCAATTTCTAACTTGAGCTTTACTCCCTGCTGAACTTGACTTTCCTTGATTTGCCGAACAGTTTGAACCATCCTCGTGAGGGATTCGGTAGCTGCTACTAGAAGATTTGTTGAAAAGTACGAGCGATCGCTCTCTAACTCCATCGCTTCCATACTGTCGATCGCTGGATTATATTCACCAGCAATAATCTGTTGTATCCAGTCGCGAATATTGGCGATATATACTAATAAGTAATGTATGCGTTGACTTAAAAGTCGGATAATACACTGGCTCAACTCAGGAGATTGATGTCCTAGTTGCCAGAAATCATCTCGACTGAAGCGCAGTAGAATCGATGACCCCAGAGAAACTGCATTAACAGTATGCGATCGCTCATCTATCAATGCCATTTCTCCTAAAGTTGCTCCAGCACCCAAGGTGTTAAGAGAGATTTCTTGACCATCGCGCTCGCAAGTATATATTTTAATTTGACCGCTTTTAATCAAATAAAAATCCGTCTCTCGATCGCCCTGTGCAAAAAGAATCTCGCCATCTGTTAGCTGCACCCATTCCATTTTCTGGGAAAATTCCGCATCGGATAATAAAAAGTCTCGGATTAGATTAATTAAGTCCGTCATTTTAAGTGATTATTTGCTGAGCGATCTTTTCTAAAATTTGAGTTAAAGGATGTTGGGGATAATTAAGGGCAAAAACCCCTCTACTACCCAATTCCACCATGGATTCGGCTAGAGGCAATGTTCCTGCAACTGGTAAGTTATAGGTTTTTTCTAGTTGCTGTTTTAAATCTTCTAAATCTAAGGATTTAATCACCTTATTCATCAACAATAACATCTTGGGTACTTTTAATTTTCTTGCCAAATCTACCGTAACCGCAGTACCCTGAAAGTCTTGTCGATCAGGACGCATGACCATCACTAATATATCCGAGATAGTAATAGAAAGAAGAATTTCTTCATTCAAACCAGGATGGGTATCAATAAACAGATAGTCTAAATTTAAACGCTCGATTATATCTTGAAAGCCCAACTCCAGAAGTCTGACATCGTAACCTTCCCGCAGCACCCGACCAATTTCGGCAGGTTTCATACTGGCGGGAACGAGGGAAAGAAAACTATTTGGGGTTGGCTGTTTAAATACCGAGGTGACATCATAACTAGCCTCATAAATTTTGCAGCGACTCCAAAGATAATCATTGAGGGAGTTATTGATACTCTTCTCATCAAAGCCAAACAGAACGTAAATTCCTGGGTTTTGTACATCAGCATCGACAATACCAACTCGCTTACCCATGCTGGCTGTAATCGCTGCTAAACTTGCGGTTATATTGGTTTTTCCCGTTCCTCCCCGATAGGAATGAATTGAAATAATTTTGGACATAATAATACTCCAGACATTAGGTCATTATTCAAAAGCTCTATTAACTGTTAAATTCCAGCAGAATTAGAATTAGCTAATTGTTTTCCCGATCGCCCATTCTTGTTACCTAGTACTTGAAGGCGATCGAGCATCCATTTAAAGCGAGAACCAGCTAAATTTAACCGATCTAGACTGTCTGCATTGAGTTCATCTTCATAACTACCAGAATCTTCTAAAGCTTGACCGCTACTATAGAAATTTCTGCCATAGCCGAGTCGGCTAATAGTATCTCGAAATCTCTCAGCAGCCAGAGTTGCTACTACTGACTCAAACCGAGCCGTCCAACCTAAATCTTGTTGTAGCTTCAGTTTTAGCGATCGCTCTGGAATTGCTAATACCAGAGAATCCTCAACGGTACATACGCTGCTAGAAGCAAGCCTTGTATCGCCAAAAGGCATTTCGCCAATAAATTCTCCTGGTCGTACCGTAGCAATTTCTTTGCCTAAACTTCGATTATTGCTAGTTCCCAAAGCAACAAAAGCTAAGTCTAGAGGATTGATTACAGCTTCGGCGATCGATACCTTTGCCAAACCCTTCAATAGCAGATAAAGATTTTCGGCTGGTCTGCCTTCTTGCAGCAACATAGTATCTGCTGGCAAATACTGACAGTTACCATTGGCAATTAGCCAGTCAATATCACTATCATGGAGTTTGCCAAAAGCAAATAATACTTCTCGGCTTTGAGTGGCTGGGGAATTTAGTCTTTTAGTACGAAGCTGGGGCTTAAGATTTAATAAGCGGTTTGTCAGTAACCGAGCAATTCCCAGATAAAATCTGGCAGCAAAACCGATATCCTGCTGTAATTTGGCTTGTAATTGTGCTTGAGGAATCATTAACACCTCAGAAGGTAACTTAGTCCTGACATTAGTAGCAGCTACTCTAGTACTAACTAACACTTCTTCTCCAGCAATATCGCCATTATGAAGTTCGATAATATCTCGCTCTAGAGTTGTTTTATCTTCCAGTGCAGCAAAAGCTCGATTGAGAGCATGTCCATGACTTTGAGATACTGAGACTGTCAGGCTACCGTCGATCAACAGGTAAAAAGAGGCAATGGGCTTACCAGCTTTGAGCAACAGGCGATCGGCATCTACCTTTCGCCTTTTACCCGTAGCCATGAGCCAGTCAATATCGCTATTCCTAAGTTCCTGTAAAAGAGTTTGACTCATTGATAAATAATTCTTCTGTTTTAGAAGGCTTTTGGATTCTATAATTTCAGCTTCTATTAACTCAATCCTTTTCTGTATGGCATACAGTTTTAGATTTTCTGACTCTACTTCATTGTCTCATTTCTAATTGTCGCAAAAGCCTTAACAATGAATTTTCATCTAATTCTGTCAGGCTCATAGTTATGACTCTAATTGCGTCTACATAGCCCAAATAAATTTCATACTTTTGTCGTTTATCGGCAGGAATTTTGTCAAAGGCAACTCCTTTTCCCCAACGATGAATAGTATTAGGTTTGATTTTTAAGATTCTGGCAATTAAGTTAATAGATTTCTCTCGATAACCATGTTCTGACTCCATTGCTAAAATCTGCTCTTCTGTGAAACGAGGTCTACCGTCTTTCTTGATGACTTCCAAACCAAACCAGCGACGACAAAAAATTCTGGGATGTATACCTTGCTTGTGACTAACGCTAGTTTTTAAAATCTTGGTAGTCAGATTACCTAATTGATTTTCTCTATTAAAAGATGTTAGATACTTACCCGCGCTCTGAGGTTCGTCTAAATTTGACCTAGAATTAAGTTGCTTAGTTGACATATTAAAGAGTTATTTTTGTTCTTTCCTTAATTCCTTTTCAGTTCCTAATTCAAAAAGTTTGGTAATGCTAGTCAAAATGTAAATAAAACTTTACATTATCTCTAAATAAATTTTTCAGTCTACAGCCTATGGAAGAACAACTCAAACAGCTAATTAATGCAGTCTGTCAACAACCAACAGGAAGTGTTCAATGGCGTATAGCTATGCACCGCTTGCTGATCGCTCTGCAAAAATTACCAGGAATTAAACAATCAAATCATCCAGATTATTTACAAGCACTCAACCAAACTTGGGAATGGGTAAGCCGAAGTATATGTAAAGAGTTCGTACCTCGTTCTCCATCTCTAGAAAAAAGTTTAGTCAATTGGCTCAATGGCTACCTTTATTGGCGGATTCGGGATTTATATTCAATGAAAACTAAAGAACCTATGAGTTTAGATGTATCAATTGGGAATAATGAAGAAACATCTTGGTTAGACCAATTATCAGCAACTAATCTTAAAGCACCTACCTTATCTGGACTAGATGGCTATATTGAAAACTTACAACAGCAGAAAATTAAAAATATAGCTTTAGCATTAGAAAGTTACCTGGAGCAAGACCCAGAAAAAAAACTACTTTCTTGTCACCCTGGTGATTACCCTCAGTGTAATTGTCAATTACTGGCACAAAAACGTTATCTTCAAGACCCCCCTGATACTTTTGGTAGCCTAGCACGAAAATTGAATATACCTCACAGAAAATTAACAAATCATTGGTATGGAAGATGTAAACCTCTTTTACAAAAAATAGCTAAAGATTTAGGATATCCACCTTAACTAGAATTATGAACAAGATCCAAACAACACCCATAACTATTTCTCTCGAGCGAGAAGCTCATGTTCATGCTCGACATTTTGCAGCGCAGCAAACTACCATCTCCAAAGGAAAAAAAGTTTATCTCAATACCTTAGCTGTATATGCTGTCGCCTACTATCTTAAATGGCTACAGATAGAAAGCGATTTGCAAAAGAGTGATAGCTGGCAACCAGTAATACAGTTAATTAGTGATAGTGCTGATTTATTTATTCCTCATGTTGGTAGATTAGAATGTTGTCCAGTTTTACCTGAAGCCAATTGCTTAACTATTGCGCCAATAGCAACAGAAGAGAGAATAGGTTATGTAGCCGTAAAATTTGAAGACAACCTAGAGCGAGTAAAATTAATTGGATTTTTACCAGCCGTTTCCCCTTCTAGAGAATCACAGCAAATACCACTAACCAAACTGCAATCTCTGGAATTACTCTTAGAAAATATTTCTCAGCCCGTAACTCAAACAGCCAAAGAAACTGAACCCCAAATAATTGTCAATTTGGGTAAATGGTGGTCAGAAATATTTGAACCAAGCTGGCTGAGTTTAGAAACTTTGTTTAGGGAAAATTCTTTAGTAGCTCCAGCTTGGAAAGTAAGAACAAAAGAGCCAGAAGCAATAACTGATGAGCCGATTAGAGTCAGAAGAGGTAAATTAATCGATTTAGGAGGCAAACTAGGAAACGAATTAGTAACTCTAGTCGTGACTTGTACTACCACAGCAAGGATGTCTCAAGGTAAAGAGGAGTATGAACTGCCGATGAAGCCTGGCTCCTGGCTTTCTGGTTTTGAGGACAAGGGAAGCAAGGCTTCAGAACCAGAAATAGATATTCTCCTTCAAGTGTATCCAAATAAAGAACAGGTTTACTTACCAGCCAATTTAGAACTAATAGTGTTAGACGAAACTAATACTTTAGTGTCTGAATTAAGAGTAAAAGCTAGAGATGCAGATAATTATATCCAATTATCCTTAAGCGGTTATCCAGGGGAAAGATTCAGTGTTACACTTTCTCTAAAAGAAATTAGCTTTACAGAAACTTTTCAATTATGAGAAAGAAAGAGGGTATGGAAACTGTTATCTGATATCTGTACATAACTTACCTTAAATACCCAAATATGCTCAACCTGGAAATGGCTGAGATGGTTTAGTTGCCATGACAATCTCCTCTATTTTGCCAAGAATTATGAGGAGTAACAGTAGAAGCATCAGCTACTAGTGCTATTTCACCATTTTCATCTTTGATCCAACCTTGAGCTTCAATAATTTTAATGGATTGAGAATTATCGCTCTGAGACGATTTAGATTGAGATAGATTCTGCGGAGGAAGTTCAACCCAATCTGGTGTAATCTGGTTAATTTGTAAAGCTTCTAGGTTATTGGGAGCAATACCGCCTCTTCCCGTAAAAATCAATTCACTCCTAGCTTCTTTTGTACCTGGAGTACAAGTTTGTGCAATTTGTGCGTTTAGAGGTTGGGACGGTAAGAAAAATAGTTGGCGACTGGGTTCTATTCCCAGGCTACTAAGATTTATCTGACCATTTAAGTTAGGATCGATTCTAGATAAAGCAGTAATATCGCTTTGCGGAGTGTTTTTTTCTCTGGCTTCGAGCCCAAAAATACCCACTGCATTAATTGTAATCCTTCCTCCTTCACCAGAAAAGGCATCAGCAGTAATATCGCTATTTTCATTAGGTAAAGCTATAAGAAAATCGGTATTAATATTAATAATGCCACCATTATTATCGGACTCTGTCGCGCCAGCAGTAGTAGAAATTTGACTTTCTTGTTGTAAAAACAATAAGTCTTTTGCTGTTATGTTGATATTTCCTGTCTTTCCTTCTCCAAAAGAACTAGCTACAATCTCTGCTCCATCGAGCAATATTAGGTTTTCCGTGTCGAGCGTAAGATTTCCCGCATTTCTTTTTCCTAAAGTACCAGTTGCGACAACTGCTCCATCGCGCACTATAAGATTCTCCGTGTTTATGGTTAGTTCTCCTCCATCACCCTTGACTTGAGGCTTGAGTTGAAGTTGAAGATTAAGATCGGTTTCTAGTCCAACAGTAGTACTCAAATTGCTGGGAATTCGACCATCAGCAGCTATACCTGCTAATTCTATCGAGCGAGCAGTGATAGTAAGATTTCCCGCATTGCCTGCTGCAAAAGTACTACTGAACACTGCTGCACCATCTCGAACAATCAAATCTTGTGTATTGATAGTAAGATTGCCTCCATTTCCCGTGGCTTCTAACCCGAGATTTAAATAAGCACTACCAACAGTATTATATAAACCAGTCGGAATTAGAGCAGGATTTTTACTCTCAACTAATTCTATCGAGCGAGCAGTGATAGTAAGATTTCCCGCATTGCCTGCTGCAAAAGTACCACTAAACACTGCTGCACCATCAAGGATAATTAACTCTTGTGTATCAATAGTAAGATTACCTCCATTTCCTATGGCTTTCGGTTCAATTTCACCAACAGCAGTGTATAAACCGCTAGGAAAAGGAATATCAGCAATAATACCCACTAATTCTATTGACTGTGCAGTAATAAATAATTTTCCCCCATTCCCTGCTCCAAATGTCCCAGAACCTATTTGTGCGCCGTTGTTTACTGCTAATTCTTCGGTATTAATAGTAAGATCGCCACCATTTCCTGTAGCATCTGGAGCAACACTAGTTATCAAACCACTTTCGGCAAATAATCGGCTGCCAAACAAACCTTCTGGGTTATTACCAACTAATTCGAGCGACTTTGCCGTAACATCGAGATTTCCCCCATCTCCTTCTCCGAAGGTAATAGCCGAAATTACAGAGTCATCTTTTACAAGCAGATTTTTTGTATCGATAAATATATTATTTCCCTCTCCTGTACCATAAACCTCTGCTGTCAACTTCGAGCGTTCGGCAAGTACCAAAGCTTCTGTAGTCTTTACGAAAACTTCTCCTCCTGCTTTATCACCTCCATTATTAGCAAATATAGATGAATCAAGATTCATCTCAAGTCTTCTACCCTGAATTTGTACATCACCACTACCATTCTCACTAACATCAACTCCCGCACCCGTAAACAAAATATCTTGAAAAGCAGAAACTCCTTCATAACCTAATACCCAACTATCATCCTCACTTCTACTTAGATTTACTTCTTCTCCAGGGGCAACACTACCTATTTCAATTCTCCCTCCTGGCGCAGTTAGGTTTCCTCCTTCTAATAAAACTTCTCCACCTATTAAGGCTAAAGTTTTGTCAGCAGATACGGATAATCCTACTGACTCCCTTTCACCACTCAACCCCGAAACTTGAGAGCGATTAATTATTTGTCCTGCTGCTAATTGATTAAAAAATAATGCTGATGGTTTAACTGATAATAAATTACTAGTTTCTGGAGAGCTTGCACTAAATATACCTTCTTCTCCCAATTTTATTCCGTCTGCTGTGGTAGCTATAAACGAACCAGATACATCTAAGCTTGCACCTTCGCCAAAAATAATCCCATTGGGATTAATCAAAAACAGATTAGCTTCACCTAATACCCCTAACCTACCAAAAATATTAGAAACATTACTGCCTGTCACGCGAGTGAGAATATTTTCAATACCCACAGGATTGACAAAGTCAACTCCTCTACCTTCACCTACGTTGAATTCTGTAAAACTGTGAAACAGATTGCCACCTCTTTTTGCACCACCTTTAATCTCTTCATGTCGTTCATCTATAGAGTTGACTACAGAGCTTTCTATTCCTAAAGTAGAATCGGGGGTAATTTGTGCTGTTACCTTCGTCATTGGTAAGAGCCAAAAAAAGCATATTATAAGGTAAAGCTGGGTTTTAAGCATTATTTAGGTAATAATATTTCTGCGCAAGAATAATTCTTTTTAGAGCTACTGAAGGTTCCAGCTAAAGTAATTAGCTCAAATTGCTAGTTATCAAAATATTATTATCCTAGAAAATTTGCTACCCAAAAATTACTGATTTTTGGGGTATTTTACTGATTTATTCACCGTAAAAGCACTGAGACTCAAACTTTTTTCACTGTAGACATACTGATCTTAAAACTTTTGAGCGATCTTATTTTTGGGGAACATCCCATTTTGGCAAAAAGAGGGGAACTTACATTTTTGGGTGGTGATTCCTATGTAGTGAAAAATTTTTAACTGTTAACAATGACATCATTATCATGATGGATAAAATACCCTCATGCTCCGATAGGATTACCCTCGTTCTTTAGAGAAGGTTCTTCAAACGAGGATTACAGTGTTCTGCTAGACAATATCTGATTTAAACTCAAACCTAAATTGAGATAAGCCCTACATAAACATTGGCTGAGCCTAAAAATGCTGGAATCTTCTTGAAAAAGAAAGATTCTAATTTAAACTCTCAACCACCAAATCTTCTGTAGAAGCCAGAGTATTATGTAACTAATCTTTAATAAAACATATTACTCAGAGCCAGTTAAGTCATGAATAGTTTATATCAGGTAGAGCAAGTTAATAAGAGTGCCTAAGTAATATTTATTTCTGTCTCTTCATTAAATCCTTTGACTAGCTCATCAAAATTAATCCCTAAAATTAAACATAATTTTTGAGTTTGATCGGGATTTAATGATGGCTTAGTATTTCCTTGTTCCCAATTGCTTACAGCCTGTTTTGAGACGTTTACAGCTTTGGCTATATCTGCTTGAGTAAGTTTGGCTAGATCACGACGCAACTTAAACCATTCAGGAAATGACAATTTAATTTGTGTTGAGTTCGTTGACATTGCAATCTTTTTTGAGGAAGGGGAAAGTTTGTCTTTGTCTAGTTGATTTGACTTTTACTATTTTAACTTACTTTTCCTTGTTGCATTTTCTTGACTTTGACAAGTTAAATTGTCTTGGTCAAGAAACTTTAGTATAATAAACAAACAAAAGCGATCGCACTCCGTCCAAAGAATAGCGATCGCCTTTAACCAAAACCGTACCCTTAATGGAGGTCATGGTAATGAACATTTTACCTGGTTTAGTTCTGATTGAGTCAAAAACAGCTCGTGAAACTCAATTAGCGCAGATTGATGAAGAAAAAGCTACAGAAATAATAAACAAAATCAAATCACTTTACTTCGCTCTTTGGAAAGAAACAAACACTACTGTTACTGAGCAGGTAGCTGAGTTTTACGAAGTTCCCGAAGCCAACCTCAGAAATCTAGTTAAGTCTCATCGAGAAGAGTTTATGAGTGATGGGCTGAAAGCTATAAAGGGCAAGGACTTAAGGGATGCTCGTAATCTCTGGTTACTACCATCCAAAACTAGCCAAGTAACAGTTTGGACTCCTCGCGCTGTTTTAAGAGCAGGTATGCTCATGAGGGATTCCGATGTTGCCAAAGCAGTAAGAACAAGTCTTCTTAATGCAGTAGAGAAGGTTATCCCTGCTCAGGCAATTGAAATCGAAAAGCTAAAACTAGAGCTAGAAGTAGCCTTAGCACAACAAAAAGCAGCCGAAGCACAGCAAAAGTTGTTAGCAGCTTCTTCTGCATTAGCAATTATCAATCCTGGATTACCCGCACTGGTTTTAGGCAAACCCGAAGCAGTAGTAACTAAAACCGAAGTAGTTGAGAAGACTGTACTGGTAAACTCACAGGGAAGATCGATTGCTACCTACGAGGGTCTATCCAAAACCAAACTAGCAAAACGATATGGACTCAAAAAAGCAGCCGATCTGGTGGAATGGTTGAGAAGTATCGATAAACTTGACCTTTTACAGCCAGGATTAACAGCAACCCCTTGTCAATATGTGCCTTGGTCAAAGGTAGCCGAACTAGATAACTTGTGGGCTTCTCGCCAGGGTTCACGACAATTCTTGATAGGTGAATGAGATTTCTGGTATTAGGGCAGTTAGTTTAACTTTCTGCTCCTATTTAATACATTCGTTCTTGTTCCAAGTAGAAATCCATATCTCTCGTACAGACCCTTTGATAAGAAATCAATTAACAGCAACTAGCAACTAGTAACTAGCGTACAGCGAAAAAAACAAGCTAGTAGCTAGTCGCTAGTAGCTAGTCGCTAAGGAATTTATCATGAAAGAAATTATTGTCTATATCCAAGTAGCAGATGAGAGTAACTCTCCAGAAGCTACAGACACTTTACCAGAAATACAGATAATTATTGATAATGAACATCCAAGTAGAAATAGAACTATAGGAATAGAGTCTTTAATTTCAGCAATTATTGCAGCAGTAGAGAATTTAGAGTCAGGAATTTCAGAAGATGTATTTCTAAAGGTCAGACTAGGTCGTGCAGTTGAACTCAATTCCCCAGGTAGTAGTCAAAGAAGAAGAAGAACAACAACAACGAGACAAGAAGGGGGTGCATTATGAAAACAGCAGTATTTGATATTCGCACCTATCTAGATCGTCTCAACATCATCAAAGAAACTCCGACAGAGTACCATTGTAGTTGTCCTGTCTGCTCAGATGGTGGCTTTAAAATCAATAAAAATAACGGAAAATATTACCCATTCAAGTGTAATTGCGACTTAAGAGCTATTAGGGAAGCTATTAGACCGTGGAAGGAGGTTCAAGAGCAATCAGACCAAAGAAATGAGCGAGATAACCTAAGAAAACAGCCAGGGAAACAGAAACCAGCTAAACTAGCTAGATTGTCTGAAATCCCTGCAACTATCCCTACAAAGAATCAACCAACAAGTATAGCCGATTGGTTACAGAAACAGGGAATACCAGCTTCTGCCATAGAAACTAAGTATTGGTATTCATCACGAGCGTGGGTGTCCAGATTTGATTGGCAGGATGAAAGTAAACCAAAGGGTAGAGATAAAACCTTTCGCCAGGGGCATATTTTAGCCAATGGCAAAACCAAGTGGAATAAAGGAAAACAAAGGTGGAAAGCTTATAAATTAGAAGAAGCGAGCGACTGTTGCCCAGACAAATGGGTAATAGGAGTTGAAGGCGAAAAATGCGTAGAAGCCTTAAGGGGTATAAGTTTAGCTGCTATAACCTGGCAGGGTTCTAACTGGAATCAGAAAGATATGGCGCTCGATCTAGCCGACCTAAAGGAAGCTGGAGCAGTTGGATTAGCTTATCTTCCCGATAATGATGCAGCAGGAATGAATAAGGCGAGTGCTGTACAATTGGCAGCGATGAAAGTTGGCTTAGAAGTGGTAGTGGTCGAACCTACTCAATTCAACAAAGAAATCCCCGACAAAGGGGATATAGCTGACATGGTACAAACCCATCAAAATTCAATGGATAAAGATGAGTTTATTCAAAATCTAGAATCAGCTATTCATAGAGCGATCTCAGAGCAAGAGCA
>JBFRWK010000231.1:0-7066 GCA_051439545.1 Xenococcaceae cyanobacterium
GAGATTACACGAGATATAGGCACTCGCCATGGTGTAGCTAATTCTTTAATGGGTTTAGGCAATGCTTACAAATCCCTAGGAGAATATCGACGGGCAATTGATTACCTTCAACAGTCTTTAGAGATTAAACAAGAAATAGGCCCTCGCAGTGGTGTAGCTTATTCTTTAAATAATTTAGGCAATGCTTACTATTCCCTAGGAGAATATCGACGGGCAATAGATTACCTTCAACAGTCTTTAGAGATTAAACAAGAAATAGGCCCTCGCTCTGGAGCAGCTAAATCTTGGTTTAATTTGGGACTTGCTTTAGAAAAGGTGAATCGAGAAGCAGATGCGATAGGAGCTTATCGTAATGCCCGTCAATTGTATCAAGCAATGGGACTTGATGCCGAAGTTCAAGATTGCGACAATAATATTGAGCATCTTTCCCAACCCGTCTCGTCTCGTCAGAGTGGTAAAAATTGGTTGAATCGTCTCTGGTGCTGGAGCAAACAGCTATGGCAGTGGCTTTGCAATTGGTTTAGAAGGTAGGCGTTGCCTCATGGTGGTATTTTTTTGAGAAAATAGATTTAATTAGCTGCGAATTGGGAGTTATGTTAAATGAACAAAATTACTATTGAAGTTGATTCGGATATACAACAAGCTTTTGAGCAAGCAAGTGAAGCAGAAAAACAAGAAATAAGGTCTTTAATTACCATATTTTTTCGTAAATCTTTAGCTAGTAAAAATTTAGTTGAAGTTATGGAAGAAATTGGTACAAGAGCAGAAGCTAGGGGTTTAACACCAGAAATCTTAGCCGATATTTTAGCTGATGAAGCAAAATAGAATAGTAATTGATAATAATGTCTTTATTAGTGCATTATTAATTAAGAAATCTTTGCCATTTCAAGTTGTAAATGTAGCCTTGAATTTTGCCCCCCTAGCCCCCCAAATTTGGGGGGAATATATGATAAAAGTCCCCCAAGATTGGGGGATGTAGGGGGCTTAAATGTATAAAATTAGACTTCTCAGACAACCTATTAGACTTGTTTTAATTAACCACACTCACTACTGATTAGGTGATTAGGTGATTACTCGCTACTCACTACTCACTACTCACTACTCACTACTCACTACTTATTTTATAAGATAGTGTTAGCCAAAAATTCCAAACTATTATCATCCTCTTTCTTCAAATCCAATGAAAGTACTTGTTGCCAGTCATACCTACATTGTCGATCTTAACTGCGAAAAACTCAGAGAATTATCTCGTTTGTCATCAAATATTGAAGTTACCGTTGTAGTTCCTAAGCGTTGGCGACCTGGTGGCGTACAAAATAAACTAATCGAACCCAAAAAAAAGATTGAAGATAATTTTAGAATTATTCCCGTCGCTAATTTTAGTCAAAATAATCAAGGTTTACTTACTTTTAAAGGTGAGATTATCAATTTACTCAAAAGCTTTAAACCTAATATCATTCAAGTGGAACAAGGAGCAAAGTCTCTAGCTTATGCTCAGTTAATTACCCTCAATCGATTTTTAGGACTTAAGGCAAAAAATATCTTTTTTACTTGGTGGAATTTACCCTATACTAATAAATTTCCTATCTCTTTATTAGAAAAATATAACTTAAATAATACTCACGGTCTTATTTCTGGCAATCAAGACGGCGTAAACATTTTAAGAGATCATGGATATCAGGGCAAAGCCACAGTTTTACCGCAATTAGGAGTAGATGAACAATTATTTTCTCCGCAAAAACAACCAGATTTAAGGCAACAACTAAATATAGACCGAGATGATTTTGTGGTTGGTTTTGTAGGTAGATTTGTCCCAGAAAAGGGAATTTTAACTCTTATTAATGCTTTAGCTAATTTAAAAGATAAAAATTGGAAATTACTTTTATTAGGTAGAGGTGAGCTTAAAGCAAAAATAGAACAAACAGCCAAAGAACTAGGTATTAAAGACCGTTTAATTTTAGTAGAAAGCGTTCCTCATGCAGAAGTTCCTCGTTATCTTAATTTAATGAGTACTTTAGTTTTACCTTCAGAAACAACTTATAAATTTACAACCTTAACTTCTGTTGGTTGGAAAGAACAATTTGGTCATGTTTTAATTGAAGCAATGGCTTGTGGTGTTCCTGTAATTGGTTCGGATTCGGGAGAAATTCCTAATGTAATAAGTGATGCTGGTTTAGTTTTTCCTGAAGGAGATGCAGTAGCCCTAAAAGATTGTTTGCGTGATTCGATCGAACAACCAGAGTTAAGGAATAATTTAGCTCAAAAAGGTCTCGATCGCGTTAGAGCTAAATATACGAATAAAGCTTTAGCTCGACAACAATTAAATTTTTATCAAGAATTATTGGTATAAATTTTTGTCCCTAAATAGCTATAAATTATGTTCTTCATAAGCAAAAATAATCATAATTGTTGAAATTTTAGATTTTTTTTAGATTTTAATCTTATCTATAAGAGTTCTTTTGGGTTAGCTTGACTTAGCCTATCTCTAATATATAATAAAAATTTTTAAGTTATTAAAATTTGGTTTTTCTCATTTTAAGTCATTAATCCTCTATTTTTCTTCAGTTTTTCTAAAAAACTTAGAGGAATGTAACATGAATTAAGTTCACCTAAATCAAAAAATAATCTAAAAAATATTCGTAGTTATTCTTAAAATGTATTGTCGATTACAGTGAGTTATTTTTATCTTTAATAATTTTGATTTATTCGATATCGTTAAGATATAAAAATAAAGTATTAAATTAGGAGAAAATAATAGAATTATGGTGCAAGCTTTATCTCCCCAAACCGACTCTTTTGAAAATCCTTTAAGTACAGAAGAACTTAAAAAAATAGATGCTTACTGGCGAGCTTGTAATTATCTTGCTGTGGGAATGATTTATCTACGAGATAATCCTTTGCTGAGAGAACCGTTAAAGCCCGAACAGATCAAACAACGCTTATTAGGACATTGGGGAGCTTCTCCTGCTCTGAGTTTTTCCTATATTCATCTTAATCGCTTGATTAAAAAATACGACCTTAACTCTATATTTATTGCAGGGCCAGGACATGGTGCGCCTGGAGTATTAGGGCCTGTTTATTTAGAAGGTACTTACTCTGAAATATATACCGACAAAAGCGAAGACATTGCAGGAATGCAGAAGTTTTTTAAGGAATTTTCCTTTCCTGGTTATATCGGTAGTCATTGTACTCCAGAAACTCCAGGTTCGATCCACGAAGGTGGGGAGTTAGGTTATAGTGTATCTCATGCTTATGGTGCAGCTTACGATAATCCCGACCTAATTGTAGCCTGTGTTGTAGGCGATGGAGAAGCAGAAACAGGCCCTTTAGCAACAGCTTGGCATTCCAATAAATTCCTCAACCCCGTCCGTGATGGTGCAGTATTACCAATTTTAAATCTCAATGGTTACAAAATCGCCAATCCTACTATTCTCTCTAGGATTAGTACAGAGGAGTTAGATAGCTTATTTAAAGGCTATGGCTATACTCCTTATGTAGTAGAAGGTTCTGACCCCGAACAGATGCACCAAAAAATGGCAGCAGTCATGGAAGAATGTATCGTTAAAATTCGGGAATATCAAGAGGAAGCTAGAACGAAAAATAAAGCTTTCCGTCCTCGGTGGCCGATGATTATTTTGCGGACTCCCAAAGGTTGGACGGGGCCTGCTGAGGTAGATGGACATAAAGTAGAAGGTTATTGGAGAGCGCATCAAGTACCTATGGGGGGAATGCACTCTAATTCCGAACACGTTAAACTTCTCGAACAATGGATGAAAAGTTATAAACCAGAGGAGTTATTTGACGAAAACGGCACTTTGATTCCAGAGTTAAAAGAATTAGCCCCTGTAGGTATTAAACGGATGAGTGCTAACCCAGTAGCCAACGGTGGTTTAATCCGCAAAAATTTAAAAATGCCTAAATTCTGGGATTATGCAGTAGCAATGGATAAACCAGGTACGGTAGCGGTAGAAAACACTAGAGTCCTGGGACAATTTTTGCGGGATGTTATGAAAAAGAACATGACTAATTTCCGCGTGTTTGGCCCCGATGAAACAGCATCTAATCGTTTGCAAGATATCTACGAAGCTACCAAAAAAACCTGGATGGCAGATTATCTACCAGAAGATGAAGACGGTGGTCAACTATCTCCTGATGGTAGAGTAATGGAGATGTTGAGCGAACATACTCTAGAAGGTTGGCTAGAAGGATATCTTCTCACGGGAAGACATGGCTTTTTCCACACTTATGAAGCTTTTGTTCATGTTATCGATTCGATGTTTAACCAACACGCTAAATGGTTAGATATTTGCAAGAATGATGTTCCTTGGCGCGCCCCCGTTGCTTCACTCAACATAATGTTATCTTCCTTGGTATGGCGACAAGATCATAATGGTTTTTCTCACCAAGACCCTGGTTTTGTAGATTTGGTTACCAATAAGAGTGCAGATGTAACTCGGATTTATTTCCCCCCCGATGCTAATTGCTTACTTTCTGTTGCCGACCATTGTTTAAGAAGCAAGAATTACGTTAATGTCATAATTGCTGACAAACAGAAACATTTACAATACCTGAGTATGGATGAAGCAATCAAACATTGCACTAAAGGTATTGGTATCTGGGACTGGGCGAGTAACGATGATTGTGGTAAAGAAGCTGACGAACCAGATGTAGTTATGGCTTGTTGTGGCGATATTCCCACTATGGAATCCTTGGCAGCAACCGCAATTTTACGGGAAGAATTCCCCGAACTGAAAGTCAGATTTATCAATGTCGTTGACTTGTATAAACTACAGTCGGACAGAGAACATCCCCATGGTTTATCTAATAAGGAGTTTGACATTCTCTTTACTCCCGATAAACCTGTAATCTTTAACTTCCACGGTTATCCTTGGTTAATTCACAAACTAGCTTATCGTCGTACCCAGCAAGATCGGATTCATGTTAGAGGTTACAAAGAAGAAGGAAATATCAACACACCTTTAGAATTGGCCATACTCAATCAAATCGATCGCTATAATTTAGTTATTGACGTAATCGAGCGCGTGGACAAACTCGGTTCTAGAGCCGTATATGTCAGAGAGCGCATGAGAAACGAAATTATCGATAATTTAGCCTACGCTCACGAACAAGGTATGGATAAGCCAGAAATATCTAACTGGCAATGGCCTTATTAATATCGATCGGCTAATAGCTTAGAGCTATTAGCTTTTTTTTAGTAAATTTAATTATTTAGATAATAGGTTAATAGTTCATGGCTACTAATCTATTATCTTTGTCTTCTCTAATACTTTATTAATTAGTTGTTGGTCAATGATAAATGTTTGATGATATATATATAATACATCGTACAAAAATTGTGGCGACCATTGGCCCTGCTAGCAATTCACGAGGGATAATTGTACAAATGGTACAACGAGGGATGAATGTTGCTAGGCTGAATTTTTCTCATGGTAGTTATCAAGCTCATGCAGAGATGGTAAGTTTATTGCGATCGGTTTCGGCAGAATTAAATACGCCGATAACCATCCTGCAAGATTTACAAGGGCCAAAAATTCGCGTCGGACAATTGCCAGAAGCAGGAATAGAGTTAGAGGTAGGAAAAAAATTAACTTTAGTGCCTCAGTCTGAAGCTAGTGATGCTACTAGCGATACAGTCTCTATAGACTATCCCTATCTGGCAGAAGAAGCTAAACCAGGGGAACAAATTTTATTAGATGATGGCTTACTAGAGTTAGAAATCGTTGCTATTGAGGGATCGGCTGTAGTCTGTGAGGTTATAGAAGGGGGAATCTTAAAAAGTCGGAAGGGGGTTAACCTACCCAATTTAAATTTACGATTGCCTTCCATGACTGAGAAAGACAAAAAAGATTTAGAATTTGGTATTTCTCAAGGTATTGATTGGGTATCTCTTAGTTTTGTCCGACAAGCAGAAGATATTCGCTTTATCAAACAATTTCTTGCCGATCGCGATGCAGACATTCCTGTCATGGCAAAAATCGAGAAACCTCAGGCGATCGCTAATTTGGATGAAATTATTGCTGAATGCGATGGCTTAATGGTAGCAAGAGGTGACTTGGGAGTAGAAATCAAACCAGAAAAAGTGCCTTTACTACAAAAAGAAATTATCCGTAAATGCAACTTAAAAAATATTCCCGTGATTACGGCGACGCAAATGCTCGATAGTATGATTGATAATCCTCGTCCCACTCGTGCAGAGGCTAGCGATGTAGCTAATGCCATTATTGACGGGACAGATGCAGTAATGCTATCTGGAGAATCTGCTGTGGGTAAATATCCGCTCAAAGCAGTGTCAATGTTAGCCAAAATTGCCTCTAGCATCGAACCCGATCTGCAATTTGTCAATAATCCTCCTGCCAGTACAGATCGAACCCATGCCCTTAGTGAAGCTCTTAATGCGATCGATCAGATTTTAAATCTGCGTTATATAGTTTGTTTTACTGCTACTGGTTATACGGCTTTAATTGCTTCGGGAGAACGTCCTCACGCTATGGTAGTTGCTTTTACCCCCAATATTAATGTCTATCATCGGCTTAATTTGGTGTGGGGAGTTAAACCAGTTTATTTAGAGAAAGAAGGAACGACCTTTGAAGAGTTAGTAGCCACCGCAGAAACCTATCTGCTGGAAAAACAATTAGCAGAGTCAGGAGATCAAATTCTCATTATGGGTGGTATCCCTACCCAAAAACCCCAGGGTACAAATTTTCTAAAGATTCACATTTTAAGTCATCGTTAATTTACGCTCTAAAACAAAAAGTTGACGCGAAAAGTCTGACTAGTTTTAAATTACGTTTATTAACCTGAGTTCGGGATAAACTGAAAGCCTTATTTTATAAGTGCTTGAAAAACACTGTTTTCTCATTAAATTTCACTGTGAAACTCGATCGAAAACAACTGAAAAGCTTATAGTGAGGGCGCGGGGATGGGGGGTTTGATAACCCAATAAATCGGTTAGGGTAACAGACTTAAAACTATTTGAAACCCCCCTATCCACCCCCACGGCTTCGCAAGCCGTTTGGGAACGCGCCCTCGCCCGAAGGGCTGATAG
>JBFRWK010000232.1:0-3993 GCA_051439545.1 Xenococcaceae cyanobacterium
TTTGAACCTAGTTTTTTTCAAAGTCCCGTTAACTATTTTAATGGTAAAGATACATCTCAAACAGATAAACTGGATGAGCTTTTAGGAGTAGAACCGATCGGCATTGGGGACATTATTCTGACCGCGGAATGCGGTGACTGGAGGCTTCGTCGTTTTACGGCGAAGTATCAGTCACTGAAGTTTTGCAAGGATTTCGCGCCGACAAAGATTATCGTACAGCCAAAAGAGTTCTAACTTCGCTTACAGTATTCAATATGCTCGATCTCGAAATCGCGATTAAGAGTGCAGACAACTTTAGAACATTGAGAAAGCAGGGTATCACGATTAGAAAGACGAATGATGTGATTATTGCCACTTTTTGCCTAGAGAATAATCATTCACTTCTTTTTTCGGACAAAGATTTTATTCCTTTTGTAAATTACCTCGGATTAAATACTGTATTAATAGACTCTTAGTTATTTAGTCAAGCGATCGCGCCTTTCTGCTACGAAAGTAGTCCCGCAGCGACAGCACGGATCGGAACGAGATCGATCGATAATTCTAATCTTGAATGAGACTCTCAAGAGATTTGTCCTCGTTGTAATATTTTGTGTCAAAATTTAAATTTTGACACTATATCTATGAAGAAACAGTATCTTTCCCAAAACAAGCAAAAAGCCAAATGTTTCAGAAGTTGAAAATTGAACGGACAATCAGCCCGCATTCCACCATCTTCGCGAAGCAAGTGGTGGTCAGGGCGCAAGCGAAGTCAGTCACTTAGCTTTTGTATCCCTGATTTTCGATGTATTGCCTAAGTACAGTTAAAGGCGCACCACCAGCAGATGTATAGCCAAAACCACGCTTCCAGAAAACGGGTTTCCAGTAATAA
The DNA here is from genome assembly GCA_051439545.1 of Xenococcaceae cyanobacterium. Classification (GTDB taxonomy): domain Bacteria; phylum Cyanobacteriota; class Cyanobacteriia; order Cyanobacteriales; family Xenococcaceae; genus JASJDJ01. Next base: position 869 of record JBFRWK010000232.1, read on the forward strand.
GGCTTTAGAAAGTCAGCAAATTCTTTTCTAATTTCGCGACTAGTAATAGTTTTAAGGATATTACAAAGTTTGGAAAGAGAAATTTTAGGAGCAACATCTATCAGCAAATGGATGTGATCTTTTGTTCCTAGATCGGCTTTACACTCTAATAATTCGCAATCTTGGGTTTGGCACAACTTTCCAATCAACTCTCTAAGACGGGCTTCAATGGCTTCATTGATTACAGGATGACGATACTTAGTTACAAATACTATGTGAACTAAGTTAAACCCAAAGCTATGTATATGGGGTTTTAGCTTTGCCATAAATCACAAATACTATGGTATAATACTCGCTATGGTACAGCAAAACATTCGTAGCGAAAAATGGTCTATAGTAGCAACCTCTCAACAAAAAGAGTTGCTACAGAAAACTGTTTGTGAGTTTCGATGTTTGGTCAGATGCTTGGTGGGAGTGATTTATACTCATTGGTCTAGAATTGGTCAGTTAGATGCAAAATCTCAAATACCCGCCGTAGAAAAGTTAATACACACTACTGCTAAAAATCCAGAGCCAAAATATCAGTACTTTAATCAACGTTTTTATAAATTCCCAAGTTACTACCGACGCGGAGCAATTCAGTTTGCTCTTGGTCAAGTAAGCAGTTTTGTGACTCGTTATCGAGAATGGCAATCGGGAATTAGAAAGAAAAAAGATGCTCTACCCCCTAGGCTTAATGCAGATTGTGGCACTTATCCGCCACTCTACAAAGGTCAGTGTATTAAGTTGGCTGAGGACTTGTGTAGTGCAGCAATCAAAGTTTTTACTGGTGTTGATTGGATTTGGATAACGGTGGGGATAACTGGACATAGAGAAAGACATCTCAACTTCAGCAATCAAAGAAAATCACCACTACTAATAGTCAGCAAACGAGGTTGTCATTTATCAGTACCATTCAAAATCAAACCTCCTAAACTAAAAGATACCGAATCAGTTCTATCTGTAGATTTAGGAATTAATACCACTGCTACAGTTTCAGTAGTTAATATGAGCGGCACTGTAAGCCACCGTGAATTTATTCATCCTGGCAGAGACATAGACCGCAGAGATAAAAGGCTGAAGCGTATTAGCACCAAGGCTAGAAGAACAGGGAAACTGGATCACGGTTTCTGTCGTAGCTTGTATCGTAAAGCCAACAACATTAACCGAGAAATCGGGCAAAAAGTATCATCTCGCTTAGTTAAAATTGCTCGACAATACGGAGTAAAATACATCGTATTCGAGTATCTTAAAGGCTGGCGACCTAGAGGTGGGAAAAAAGGCTCTACTCTCAGGCAACGCTTCCATAACTGGTTGCATCGTCGAATTGTCAATCTGACTAAAATGAAGTGGTTGGAGTTGGGAGGAAAAGTTGTTTTTGTTAATCCTCGTGGTACTTCTAGTTATGCTTATGATGGCAGTGGCAAACTCAAGCGCAATAGAAATAACTACGAATCAGCTATCTTTTCTAACGGAAAGCAATACAACTGCGACTTATCGGCTAGTTATAATATCGGCGCAAGATTTATTCTTCAACTGACGAGCAGAAATGACTCGCAGGACAAGCAAGGCAGAAGTTCCTGCTTGTCACCCAGAAGTCGGGGAACGCTTTCAATGTTATGGTCACAACCCATAACTATTGTAGAGTAGGATACCATCACCTCGCCTAGGGGCAGGTGATGGAGGCTTCATACAAAAAAATAGCTTAAAATAGCTCCTAAGATCGTGTAAACAAAAATATGGCATTACCCAGAATTAAAGTAGCCAAAGACAAAGCAGAGTTAGTCCAAAAATTATTAGATACAAAAAAGACAACAGGAGCATTTCAGACTTATGCAGATGTTATTGTTTTTGCAGCTAGCTTAGGAGCAAAATATCAGAAAAGAATTCCCCTGAAAGAAATATCTAATAGTGAACCTGCACCCGTTAGTTTAGAAGTTTTTATTTCTCGTGGTTACGACTGGGTAATTAAATTAATTGCAATCTCAGAAACTCAAGATATCAAAATACTTTCTACTAACGATCCTCAGGCAGAAGAAGAAAGAGTAAAAATATTTGAAGAATATGCCAACGGAGGATTAGCTAAATTAAGAGATGAATTAAGGGGTGCGGTAGATTATACCGAAAGATTGTTGTTAATTATGAGTAACGAGAGATTTACAGAAGAGAAAATAGACGAAGAGTTCGATCTAAGTCGTTTTTTATAGAAATGAGCTTATCTACGACGTTTATTATATCTAGTACGACCTCGATCGCTGTACCTCGGTCTCTGTTTTCGCTCTATCTCCAAACTTACTTCACTAAAAACATCTCTTTGTAGCCAAGGATATTCGCCAATCCAAATATTTTGACTGGGAATGTAAGCATCGGTAAGTTTGTCAATTCTGGCAAGATTAGGTTGATTTGACAGTACTAGTAATTGAGCGGTTTGACCTGGTTTAATAGCTTTATGAATGCGCTGTAGAGGAGCTTGTATTTCCGCTTCAAATCCAGTTTCATCACCAAGTACGAGATTAATTCGGCGTTCCCGATTTTCGATAATTACGAGTTCCCCTTTTTCGTTAACAGTTTCTTCTTCTCGTAGTAAGTCTTCGGTGATAAAGATTTCCAAAATTTTGGCTTGCCAAAAACCACTATACTTATATTTTCTGTAGGTAGCATTGCGTAAACTAGCAGAGTAAATGGGAAACCAAAGCCAATATAAGCCAGCAACTACTGCTAGTAATAAAATTAAGGCTTGGGCTGCATTGCCAACAAGACCCCCTAGTAATAAGATTACTACCAAAGCTACCACGGAAATAAGTAATCGATTTAAAAAATCTTGCCATTTACCCCAATAGTAAGCATATTGAGGGCCAGTAGCAATTAAAGGAATTATTTGCTCAAATTTTTCGCGAGTCAGAGGAATTAGCATTCGTTGCTAGTTGCTAGTTGTTAGTTATAGAGGACAAAAAGCTTATTCTTTTAGAAATTAATTACAAGTTAAACTAAGCCAGGTTGTCACCAACCCGACTCGTCTTCAGAACCGTACTTGATAGTTTCCCATCATACGGCTCCTCTCTTTCCAGGCTCTTTATGAGTACCACGACCAGTGACTAGAGTTGGAA
>JBFRWK010000233.1:0-19692 GCA_051439545.1 Xenococcaceae cyanobacterium
AGATTTAATCATTACAACTCCTAACTTAACTCTGCGTAACGGCGGTAATATCACAGCCCAAACATCAGGAGAAGGCAAAGCAGGAGATATTTTCTTAGAAGTTAGGGAAAATATGAGTTTAACTGGTAATAACAGTGGTATTTTTGCTAACACAGCCGATAACTCTACAGGAGAAGGAGGAAGTATCTTAACTCAAAATGCCACACCTAACAGAATTCTAGTCGAACAAGGAGCAGCGATCGCGGTTAATAGTCAGGGAGAAGGAGAAGGGGGAGATATCAAACTTGAAGCAGGTTTACTTACTCTCGATCGAGGTTCGATCGATGCTACAACTGCCAGTAACCAAGGCGGGAATATTACTTTAACTGCTACAGATAGATTAAGATTACGCAACCAAAGTAAAATTACGGCAACAGCAGGAATTAATGAGGGTAGAGGTGATGGAGGCAATATTACTATTGATGCCCCCTTTATTATTGCTGTTCCCCAGGAAGATAGCGATATTACAGCCAATGCCTTTGAAGGAAATGGAGGTAATATTAACATCACCACTCAAGGCATTTTTGGCATAGAATTTCGTAACCAAGAAACCGTACTAAGCGATATTACCGCCTCATCTGAATTTGGACAACAAGGCGAAGTAAATATCGATACTGAAGCCGTCGATCCGACTCGTGGTTTAAATAATTTACCCCAACAAGCCACCGAAACCGAAGTAGCCCAAAGTTGCCAAGCAAATAATAGTCAAACAACCCTAGAATTTTTCGACATTGGAAGAGGCGGACTACCACCTACACCAGAAGATTTATTAAACAGTGAAGTAATTATTGCGGAGTGGATGCCTTTAAATTTAGAAACCACTATGGAATTACCAATAAAATCTGTTCCAGAAGCAATTAATAAGGTAACTTTGTTTAGAGGTTGTCTGAGAAGTCTCATTTATTATACTAATGCCCCCTAAATTCCCTGCCCCCCTATAATCCCCCAAAACTTGGGGGGATGGGGAACTTACAATTTATCTCCCCCCAGAGTTGGGGGGCTGGGGGGGAAAAACTTAGAAATCGAACGTAGAAAAAGAACTTTGGCTGATGTCTTCTTAATAGTTTGCCCTGTCGGTAATAGTAAATATAGCAATTCTATTTAATTTAAAATGTTTTTCCTTTCTAAGCATAAAAAAATATTTCCATACATATAAACCTAAAAACCCGCTTTTAATAACCTAAGGAGTTATGTAAAAATAAGTTGTACAAATTTTACCTGAAATCCTTTTTGAATATAGCTTCTAGATAAAAAATGTTCAGGTTATTTTTACACGCTTCCTAAGAAGCAGTCTAATCGAGAAGTAAAAAGTTAATTCTATGGTAAATCTGGTCAATGTCAGACAAATAATTTTTGTAATTTTAATTAATTCGATCGCAGCTACTTCCCTTCAGGCTCAAACTATTGAAACTAACCCTAATACTACCGAGCCAACCATACCCCCACCCCAAGATATCAATCCACCACCAGCACCACCACCCCTACCCCCTACACCTCCTGCTTTTCCTACTCCTCCAGAAGAATTACTGCCCGCACCTACAACTCCTTCAGAAGAACTATTAAATACAGAAGAAACAATTATTGTTACTGAATTTAACTTTACTGGCAATACCCTATTTACTACTGAAGAATTAAAAGAAAAATTTACTCAAAACTTAATTAACCAGCCTCTTTCTTTAAACAGATTACTAAAAATTGCTACTGATATCGCTCGACTTTATTCAGAACAAGGCTACAGTACTTCAGGGGCAATAATTTCCATTCCCGAAACAACCCAGCAACAAGGAAAAGGAATGGTAGAAATAAAAGTCCTTGAAGGAGAATTAAGTGAAATACAAATAATTCCACAAGATGGTTCTTTCCAATTAAATTCTAACTATATCCGTTCTCGTTTAAACTTAGCTGCATCCAAACCTTTAAATATTTATCGCCTCCAAGAAGCTTTACAATTACTACAACTCAACCCCTTAATCGAGGGGATTTCTGCAACTGTATCTACTGGTGCTAGTCCCGAACAAAGCATTTTAGAAGTTACAGTCTTAGAAGCAGATACTTTTAATCTTCAAGTTTTTGCCGATAATAATCGTTCTCCTAGCGTCGGTAGTTTTCGCCGTGGTGCTAGATTAACAGAAGCTAATTTATTGGGATGGGGCGATCGCCTCGATTTAAGTTACGCTAATACTGATGGTAGTGATGCCTTCGATCTTGCCTATACAATTCCCCTTAATCCTCAGAATGGCACTCTCAGCTTTCTTTACAGCGATACAGAAAATGAAGTAATCGAATCTCCCTTTGATGTCTTAGATATCGAATCAGAATCTAGTTCTTATGAACTGAATTTACGTCAACCTGTTATTCAAAATATCGATCGCAATACTCAAACTTTTGACGAAGTAGCTTTAGGGATAAGTGCTTTTTGGCGCGGTAGCACATCGTCTATAGAAGAGAAGTCTGAGCCTTTATCTCTTGGTGCAGAAGCAGACGGAGATATTAATATTTTTGTCTTGAGGTTTACCCAGGAATGGACGAGACAAAATGCCGAATCGGTTTTTGCTTTACGTTCCGAATTTAGTGTAGGATTAGATGCTTTTGATTCGACGATTAACGAACAAATTCCAGGAGTTGCCAGAATCCCCGATAGTCGCTTTTTTTCCTGGCGGGGACAAGCTCAATATGTATTTTTATTAGCCCCAGAAACCCTATTTCTGATACGGGGTAGTTTGCAAATAGCTAATGACGCGCTTTTTGGTGCAGAACAATTTAGCTTGGGTGGAGGGAATACGGTTAGAGGCTATCGTCAGGATACCCTACTAACAGACAACGGTTTATTAGCATCGGCGGAATTAAGAATACCAATTATTCAAGGATTTTCCGAATCGGGAATTGTCCAAATTATTCCTTTTGTCGATTTTGGTAAAGGTTGGAACAAGTCGAGGGAATTAAATCCCGATCCTCAGAATCTAGCATCTTTAGGTCTTGGTTTATTGTGGCAGGAAGAAAATTTTAATTTTCGTTTTGATTATGGTATTCCTTTAATCGATGTAGACTCAAGGGAAAGAGCCTTACAAGAACAAGGAATATATCTATCTTTGCAATGGAATCTTTTTTAAATTAGTTGGTAGGGGCGCAAGGCTTGCGCCCGTTGTTAGTTATGAAGAAATTTCGTTTTTTAGCTATTTTCTTTTGCCTCGGTTTATACTTCAGTACGGGAAGATTACCAGGATTTAGTCATCCAGATATAGTAATAACCCAAAATAACCGCCAGCTTGTCTCGGTTAAGACAACTCAACAACAATCTAATTCAATCGAGGCTCAAAATTTAGTCCAACAAGGGCAAGAATTTTATCAAGCAGAACAATATCGAGAAGCTATAGCTAAATTAGAAGAGGCTGCCAGTTTATTTGCTCGATCGAGAGAATCAAAATTAGAAGCTATTACCCAAAGTAATCTTTCTTTAGCCTATCAACAACTAGGTAATTGGGAAAAAGCCCAAAAAGCGATCGCCCAAAGTTTAAGCCTATTAGAATTTAACTACGCTCCCAATAATCCCGCTACTGGAGAAATTAAGCAAATAACTCCAGAAAAACTGTCCATCATAGCTAAAGTTATTAATATTTACGGTCGCCTTTTATATTTTCAAGATAATCCCCAACAAGCTCTTTCTAGTTGGCAATTAGTTACGAAAATTGCCGAGCAATTAAATGATAATCGAGGCATCATTACCAGTCAGATCAATCAAATACAAGCATTACTCGCACTAGGATTAGCTCAAGAAGCCAAAAATATAAGCGGAGTAGTCCAAAATAATCTCAATTATTTACCAGAAAACTTAAAATTCCAAGGCTTAATTAGTTTAGGCAATGTTTGGCGCACCCTTGGCGATTTAGAAACTGCCGATCGAGTTTTACAACAAGCTTTAGAATTAGCCAAAAATTCCGACTCTCTAGCAGAGATCCAAACTAGTAACTTAAGTTTGGCGGACACTTGGCAGGCTTGGGGTAACTTAGAAAGAGAGCGAGAATTACCAATTCGCTATGAATATCTCCCTTGGCGGTGCGATCTTAATCAAACTGGATCTAGTAACTTATCGCAACAATATTACGATCGAGCCGAAGAATATTACCGACAAGTATTTGAACCAGAAAACAGCCAACCATCGATCGCAACCATCAAAGCAAAATTAAATCTCTTAAAATTATTAATTACCAACAGTCAATGGTTAGAAGCTCGACAACTAGCTAATAACATTCAACTAGCCAACTTACCTCAAAGTAGAACCAAAGTTTATGCTCAAATTAATTTAGCTAAAAATTTAGCTTGTCTCAAACAATATAATTCTCTAGAGTCTACCTCTTGGACTCCCATTACTAACTTGGTAGAAACAGCAATTCAAGAAGCAGAAGCATTACAAGACAAACGAGCTAAATCTTATGCCTTGGGAAATTTAGCTGGACTCTATGAATATTTTGCTTTTTTGGCACAACAGCAGCAACAATTAACCCCAGCAGAACAATGGAGACAAGAAGCCAAACCATTAACTCAGCAGGCTTTATATCTCGCTCAACCCAGCGAAATGCCAGATATTGCTTATCAGTGGCAATGGCAATTAGGACGTTTATTTAAAGCCGAAGAAAATACTCTAGAATCGATTAACTACTATCAAGCTGCCGTTCAAACTCTCGAAGCAGTACGGGGTGACTTATTAACGATTAACTCTGACGTACAATTTTCTTTTCGCGATAATATCGAACCTGTTTATCGACAACTGGCTCAATTACTCCTGCAACAACCAAGTTCTGCCAATCTCGTTCAAACCCGTCAACTCATCCAAAATCTACAGTTGGCAGAATTAGAAAACTTTCTGCGTTGTAATTTACAAAATACCCAAGTATTAGATAATATTGCCAATCGTACCAATTCTACCGAAGCGATCGTCTATCCGATTCTTTTAGACGGACAAATTGATGTAATTGTCAAACTACCCAATGATAATGAACTCAAATATCATAAGACAGAAGTATCCAGAGGAGAAGTAGAACAAGTCTTACAAAGACTGCAAACTAACTTAGCTAGACCCGATACCCGCAAAAAAGTACAAGAAGATGCCAATCAAATTTATCAATGGCTCATTGCACCCATAGCGGTAGATTTAGAAAAAGCTGAGGTTAATACTTTGGTGTTTTTCCTGGATACTCCCCTCAGAAATATCCCCATGGCTGTACTTTATGATGGTAATAATTATTTAATCGAAAAATATGCAGTAGCTCTAACTTCAGGATTGGAATTATTAGAAACTCAAACCTTACCTACTGGAGACTTAAATGCGATGTTAGCAGGTTTAACCCAGTCTGTTCGAGGTAATATTCCCCTGAAAAATGTAGGTAAGCAGTTTAACCAGATTAGTGCAGAAATTCCTAGTGAGATACTTCTAGATAATCAATTTACCGTCTCCAATTTTGCCAATCAGCTTCAATCTATTCCCTTTCCTGTAGTACATATTGCAACTCACGGTCAATTTAGTTCTCAACCAGAAAATACTTTTATTGAAGCTTGGGATAGTTCGATCGATCTCGATCGATTAAGTAGTTTACTAAAAAATAGTGAAGTCAGTAAAACTCAATCCATTGAATTACTAGTGTTAGCTGCCTGTCAGACAGCCCAAGGCGACAAAAGAGCTACACTCGGATTAGCTGGTGTGGCTATTAATGCAGGGGCGAGAAGTACTCTTGCAACTTTGTGGAAAGTTTCGGCAGATGAATCTCCTGGACTACTGTTAAGTCAGTTTTACCAAGAATTAATCGATCGACCCGATCTATCTAAAGCAGAAGCTCTGCGTCGCGCTCAACTAGAATTCTTAAAAGATGATAGTCGCTCTCGTCCCTATTTTTGGGCTTCTTATGTTTTACTTGGCAACTGGCTGTAGTATGCTTTTGCTTACAGACGTTGTCAGATAGACTACGTTTTCAAATACGGTAAACATTGATGAAATAATAGCCGAGGAACGAATTTGAAAAACTCACTACTTACTACTTACTACTTACTACTTTTGGACTTTTACTTTAAGCCAAGAAATTCATTTCTTGGTCGATCGCAGTCAGAATGAAATAGCCCTGGTTTTTTCAAACAAATCTTAATATTAATCTATTTCTCGGCTATTTTCTGGGTGAGATAGGAGAGATATTGTTTCCCGCTTTAATTTGCGTAATATTTACGCCAATAATTTTTCCTTTGTCCAAAGTCCAATGCTACTTGCTACTTGCTACTTGCTACTCACTACTTATTCTCCACTATCCCAATACGGATGCAACGCCGATTTAGGGTTGCTATGACTAATCCCATTCCTAAAAGCAATAAACTTAAGATAGAACTAGATTCAGGAACGGATTCTAAACTTACAGAATTAGCCGATAACTGAACATCATCAAAATTTACTTCTAAACCATCACTTTCTAGAGTATTAAGCAGTCTAATTTGTAAAGGTTGCCCTAGACTTGATTCTTGGTTGGTTGTGGCGAAAGAAAGAGTAACTGTCTCAAATTCCCCTTCGGCGATAGTCACAGTATTATCATCTTCAGCGATAATCGTTTCTCCTGCTAATATCTCTAGCCGATACCCAGGAAAACCAGCAAAGAAATCCGAAGCAGGATTACCCACTTCAACCTGTAAAGTATATTCTGTATTGGCTTGTAAAGTATCCGCTAGAGTTTGACTCAATCCTACCACTCCACTGCCTGGGGGTTGATTTAAAAAAATAGCTCCGATATTTTCTCCTTCGGGTGCTTCCTCAGCAAAAAAAGCAGAAGAAGGATTCCAAACACCAGGATAGGAAGTAGCAAGATTAGTATCTGTAGGGATTAAACCTTGGGGATCGTATAATTGCCAACCAGGAGGAGTAGTAAAAGTAAAAATCTCTTCCCCTACAATTGGCTCTAATCCTGCTAAACTAGGTTCTTCAAATCCCGAATTAATTATCTCGATCGTCGCAGCTTCAACGGGAGAAATAGCGATCGCATAATTGAAAAGACCTATAGAACCGCCTAGTATAGCCTGGAGTAATTTATTCATTTTTGATTAGTTACAGAATAAAAACTAAACATTACCATGGAAAAGCTGATGTGAAATAAAAAACTTACCTTCAATATGGTTAAAAAACTCCTCCTCATTCTTTGCTTGACCATTTTAGAATGGTTTAGGCGAACTGCTTTAGTATTTATCGCTTTGGTTTTAGCCTGTTTTCTCTATGGATGGCTGATCGAACCTAACTGGATTGAAGTTGTACCGATTCAACTAACCTTACCTCACCTCACACCAGCATTTAATAATTTTAAGATAGTTCAGATTAGCGACATTCACGTTAGTCGTTATATGAGCCAAAAACGTCTCGATAAAATAGTTACTTTAATCGATCGACAAAAACCAGATGTGGTAGTGCTTACTGGTGACTTTGATAGTAAGAGGGCTTCTTTCAAGTCTAAGATTTTAGTAGAAGAATTAAGCAAAATTAACGCCAAAGAAATTAGTTTAGCTGTTTTAGGCAATCACGATCATTTTCATCATAAAGAAGTTGGGGTTAGGTCTGCTTTAGTTAAAAGTAATGTCTTAGAATTAAACAATGACATTTATACCATCGACAGAGATGGAGAAAAGCTCCATTTTGCAGGGATAGACGATCCCTATGTCGGTCAACCAAACTTAGAAAAAGTACTGCAACAATTACCCGAAACAGGCGCAGCTATTGCTTTAGTTCACGAACCAGATTTTGCCGATCGACTGATTAAAACTCATAAATTCGATTTACAATTATCGGGTCATTCCCATGGCGGACAAATTAATCTTCCTTTTCTTGGGGCGATGGTTTTACCAATAGGAGGGCAAAAATATGTCCTCGGATTGAGTCAGATAGGAGACTTACTAGAATACACTAATCGAGGGGTTGGTATGACTGCTATCCCTATCCGCTTTAATAGTCGTCCAGAAATCACCGTGTTTACTTTAAATTCTTCAGCAGTTTAATGATTTCTCTTGTTTACAGAGAGAGATTGGATGAGGATAAACAGCAAGACAGTCTCTACCACGCTCTTTAGCTTGATATAAGGCTCGATCGGCAGCTTCTACCAGCAACTTAGGATTATTCTGCTTGTTAGGCACTGTATAAGCGACACCGATACTTATAGTGACAACAGAATCTACTGAGGAATTGAGATGAGGAATATTTAAGGCTTTAACGGCAAGTCCGATCTCTTTGGCAACTTTGACTGCACCAAATTTAGGGGTATGGGGTAAAATAACTGCAAATTCTTCTCCTCCATAACGGGCTACGAGATCTGCTGGTCTTTTAGTTACTGTAGAAATGGCTTTTGCTACCTGTTGTAGACAGAGATCTCCTTGTTGATGACCATAGGTATCGTTGTAAATTTTAAAATAGTCAACATCGCACAGAATCAAAGATAGAGGAGCAGAAAGGCGTTGGAGTCTGCGCCATTCGAGATTAAGTTGTTGCTCGAAATATCGGCGATTATAAACATTAGTTAGAGAATCTAACAAAGCTAGTTCTGCTATTTGTTGATAGAGTAATGCTTGTTTAATCGCGATCGCCAATTGAGTTGTTACCTTTTTGAATAAGTCAATCTCTTCTAAAAGCCAGGGTTTATGGGACATACATTGATGGGCAATTAACCAGCCCCATAAAAGATTATCCTTGGTAGTAGAGTTGGCTGAGGAATTAGAATTAATTAAGATCGGGGCAATTAATCGAGCTTGTGAACTACAGGAGTTTAGTTGCTCGATAGTAGAACAATTATCTCGATCTTCAATAATCCGAATATTTCCCTGTAAATAAAATTGATATTCTGCCGAATTGAGGTAAAGATAATCTTTTGGTAAGTTTTCTGGCAGTTGAAGATTGACACGCTCGCTAGTGCAAATTGCTTTGACTGAGATATTTTCCTTTTCTTTACAAGCTACCCAGACCAAGTCACAATTTAAAAATGACCTAATTTCAGAAGTTGCAGTTTGTAAAATTAATTGTAAGTCTAAAGTTTGACGAATGCGATCGCTGATTTCAAACAACAGTTTTTGTCGGGCAGCCTCTTTAGCTAAACGCCTATTTAAATCTTGAAGGGAAAGATGGGTGCGAATTCGTGCTAGTAATTCTTGTTTCTCGATCGGTTTAGTAATATAGTCTACTGCACCCAATTCAAAACCTCGTACTTTATTCACTGTTTCGGTTAAAGCCGTCATAAAGATAATGGGAATATCTTTAGTCGCAGCATTATTTTTTAAATGACGACAGGTGGTGAATCCATCAACTTCGGACATCATCACATCCAAAAGTATTAGGTCAGGACGAATGGTTTTTACTGTTTCTAATGCTGTTCGTCCACTATAAGCCGATAAAATTCTGTAACCAGTATTCTTTAAATATTGAAACAAAAGCTGTAAATTATTAGGGGTATCATCAACAATTAAAACTGTTGACGATAATAGAGAATTTACTGAGTCAGCCATTAATAATTTACACATTTAAAATTATACATAACATTTCTAACTGGCTTAACTGTAATTAGTAATCAGTTAAAATACGGGATTATTAAGTTAATAAAAAAATCTCCAAATTCTCTTATTCGGAACTTGGGTTACTTAAATTATTTTCGAGTAATACTACTAACTTCTGTAGTTGAAACTCTAGAGCTAGCTGTTTTACTTGTCGAGTAAAAAGAGAATACTGCTCGTTTAATTTTTCTAGAGATTCGGCTCGCTCTATTACTTGTGAGATATCACCTATTTTAGCCAGCTTAAGTAATTCTTCTAGCTGTTGAGTCGGGGGCATAAGCTCCGCTCCCTCGGCAATATTAATATTAGTTTCCGTAGATTCAGTAGTTATCCATTCCAATTCTAAAGAAGCTTCTAACATATCTAGAAGTTGATTTAAATCAACTGGTTTGGATAAAAAAGCGTCAAAAAGCTCGAGAGCAGAATTAATATATGCTGTCAATTTAGTATTAGCAGAAACAGCAAATATAAGGACTTTTTTGAGTTGAGAATCTTGTCTGAGGAAAGTTGCCATGGATACTCCATCCATAATTGGCATAACCAGATCGAGTAAAATTAGATCGGGCTGAAAAGACCGAGCCATAACCAAACCTTGCCGACCATTTTCTGCTTCTGATAGCTCAAAACCTAAAGGTTTTAACCAGTTGACTAATACTTGGCGATTGTTGATATTATCATCCACTACTAAAATTTTACGCCTCCGACCCTCATAGCCAATAAATTGCTCCTGATGCTCTTGGTTTATGCAAGCATCAGCAGAATCTCCAGCAGGTAAATCTAGATCGAACCAAAAAGTACTTCCTTCTCCTGGGGTACTTTTAACTTGAATTTGACTACCCATGAGTCGGACAAGATTACTACTAATGGTCAAGCCTAATCCCGTTCCTTCTCGATCGCGATCGCTATTAGGTAATTGCTCGAAGGGTAAAAAAATAATTTTTAGTCGCTCGGCGGAAATACCAACACCTGTGTCTTGAACTTGAAAGCGGATTTTATTCAAATCTTTGACCAAGCCAACAGTAAAAACAATACTACCAGTTTCAGTAAACTTGACTGCATTATTCAGTAAGTTAAGCAATACTTGTCGCAGTCGAGTTTCATCTCCATAAACTACCTTGGGAAGAGAAGACAATAATTGATAATAAAAATCTAGACCTTTTTGTTGAGAATGCAAACGAGTGATATCGGCTAAGTTTTTTAAAAAGGCAATAAAATCAAAATTGCTTGGCTCTAAATGTAATTTTTTGGCTGTGATTTTAGCAAGATCGAGAAGATCGTTAATCAAAATTAGTAAATGCTGCCCCGATTGATAAATAGATTCGAGATGTTGAGCTTGAACTTCATTGAAAGATAAGTCTTTTTTCAAGATTTGTGTGAAGCCAATAATACTATTTAAAGGAGTCCTAAATTCGTGGCTGATGTTAGCCAAAAAATAGTCTTTGGCTCGATTGGCAGCCTCCGCAACTTGTTTGGCTTTACGTAAACGAGCTTCACTTTCTTTGAGGATTTGTTCTGCTTGTTTGCGATCGCTAATGTCGAGACTCGTACCGATAATACGATATATCTTAGCTGTTTCATCTTTGATGGGATTGAGATTAGTAAACCACCAGGTATTTTTTCCCTGAAAAGGCAAGCATTCCTCATAAGCGATCGTTGTCCCTGCTTCAAGACATTCCTGATAGTGCTTTTCTACCACTGTTGCTGCTTCTGGCGGAAAAATATCTGCGGGAGTTTTATCGGCTACATCCATAACGTCAGTTAATGTTTCGGCAGCAGGATTAAATGATTGATAGCGAAATATTCCATCTGCTTCTAGATCTACAACAAAAATTGCTTCTCGAACATTATCATAGATACTGCGGAGAAACTGCTCTTGTTGGTGAATAGTTGCTTTTTGCTGTTCTAGTTCGGCAATTTTCTCTTTAAGTTCTTGATTTATCTGATTTACTTGCTTGGGGGAAGGTAAATCTATTATCTGAGGAATTTTAAGCCATAAAGCGATCGCCGTGGCTACAGAAACTAAGGCGGTCATTACTCTGATATATCCTGAAATCCAGTAATTAGGATGCCACAGAGTCCAGACATCAAAGGCATGACCCAGACCACAAAAGATAATAAAAGCAGCAAATAAAAAGAAAAGAAAATCAAACGGAATATCTTGCCGACGGCGGAGAATATAAACTAGGGTTATAGAAATAGAAAAATAAGCTAAAGCAATAGCAAGATCGCTGGTAAGATGAAGCCTAACTAATCCTGGTTTCCAGAGATAGCACATCCCATGAGGCATAAAAGAGGAAGCAGCTAGGACAAAACTATTGATTATTAATGACATTCAAAAAATGTAAATTCGCTCTTAAAAATGCGATCGCCAGTATAGCCTCGCTACAATCGTATTTAGACTAGTTAAATAGAATACATTGACTAGTTGTAACCCTTGTAAAATAAAGCCGTAGTGAGTAAAATAAATGACTCTATTTAAGAAAACCCTTTAGAAAAATTTTTTATTTTTCAGAAATTAGTTTTAATTACGTAAAATTGCCCCTCAAAGGGAAAGAAACCCGCTTTCTATCGAGATCGCGATCGCTCCTGGCTTGGGACAAATATATCTCAAGTCACCAACGCCAACTAATGCTGACCCAAAAGATACAAACATTAATTAAAGAAAGCAGGATTTGTCCCTGTCAATTAAGACCAATTAGCTTTAAGATATTGGTATAATCAGTGACTTAAACATGGGGAATTAGCTCATTTGGTAGAGCGCTGCGATCGCACCGCAGAGGTGAGGGGTTCGATTCCCCTATTCTCCATTAACCTCAAAAGCCCTCAACTAAACGCTCTCACGGCCATTTGAAAGATTATCTTGTGATGTAATAGTCTCTCAATTTATAGGTATATTGTGTTATTTTCGGTCAGTTTAGATATAATTTGGATCGAAAATGGATCGAAAAAACATATCGATCTATCGCTCTTTAAATTCTTTCCATGACTAAAACTGCTAGAGCAAAAAAGGGTACTGTCTCTGTAACTGCCGATAGAGGAAGACTACGTTTAGGGTGGCGGTATAAGGGAAAACGCTATTTTTTATTCATTGGGCTGCCTGATACTGTTACAAATCGTAGAGTGGCAGAGGCAAAGGCTTCTCAGATAGAACTTGATATCATGTCTGGACATTTCGATCCAACTCTTCGAGCCTACAAAATAATCCTTCCCAATCAAAATCAACTTACAGTTAAGGGTTTGTTCGAGTTATTTATTCAGTACAAAGCCAAAAAAGTTGTTCCAGCCACGCTTGATAAATATCGTGCTTTGCTCAGTTATTTGGACAAATTTTTTGGAGGACGTTCAGTTGCTTCTTTGAATCTAAATGAAACTGAGAAGTTTACAACTTGGTACAACTCCCAGAACTTATCTAAAGTAGTTATTCGCGAACGGCTTAGTCTTCTGAGTTCTTGCTGGCAGTGGGCAATCGAGCAAGGCTTTGTAGAGATAAATTATTGGGCAGAAATGCCATTAAGGATCAGTATACCGCCAAAGCAAATGCCTAAGCCCTTCACTCTCAAGGAGATTAAGTCTATTATCGAGGCATTTAAAGTCGATCGCTACTATAGTCACTATGCCAATTTTGTCGAGTTTCGCTTTGGGAGTGGCTGCCGTACAGGAGAAATCATTGGACTATGCTGGAAACATATATCTGAAGATTGCTCAACAATATGGATTGGTGAGTCTTTGGTTAAAGGAAAGCGAAAAGCTACGAAGACAAATCGAGCTAGGTATATTACTCTCACCCCTGAGTTACAGAAAATGTTG
Source organism: Xenococcaceae cyanobacterium (assembly GCA_051439545.1). Classification (GTDB taxonomy): domain Bacteria; phylum Cyanobacteriota; class Cyanobacteriia; order Cyanobacteriales; family Xenococcaceae; genus JASJDJ01. The sequence goes on from JBFRWK010000233.1 coordinate 13,399, forward strand.
CAGGAACTCAAACAAACTTTTCCCGATCCTGAAGAACTAGTATTTAAAGGACCAAATGGAGCACCTATAAATGGACATAATTTTGCTAAACGTGGGTGGAAAAAAATTCTAGCCAAACTGGGTATTGATTATCGAAGACCCTACTATACAAGGCATACTTTAATTTCCCATGCTCTAGATCGAGGTATGAATCCAGTAGAGGTTGCACAACTGACAGGGCACGATGTTGAAACTCTGTACAAAAATTATGCAGGAAGTGTGAAGAGTCGTCCCCGTTTACCAAAGTTGTAAAAACCTGTTTCAATGAAAAATATAAGCCAGTTGACGAAGTGAATCGAGCGATCGCCACTACCTCGATTACTTTGGAAACCCAACCAAAAACAAGATCGCTCGACAACTGGCACAGCGTTAGAGGCTTGGAGATGTTAGAGCGAACATCTCCAAAGAAAAAGCAGCCGTAGGCATCCTTATTCTTGTTTAACCTATGCGGTTAATTGGAATTAAGTTGATGTAAATTGAATCAAAATGATATGAGTAGCTCAAAAGATGTTTTGGGAAAATGACTATCGAAGAGCTAATCAATATTACCAAGAAGATATTCAAAGAGAATAAGATTATTAGTTACAATTAGCACATAAAGTGAGCAAAATATAATGAAATGACAGCTACAGTTAGTATTGACAAGTTGATCGTATCTACTCCAGATATTTGTGGGGGAAGACCCAGAATTAATGGCTCGCGGATTACAGTTCAATATATTGTTAAGGAAATAAAAGCAGGTATTACTCCAGAAGAAATTTTAGAAGATAAACCTCATTTAACTCTTGCTGCTATCTACAGTGCTTTAGCATATTATTACGCTAATAAAGAGTTACTAGATACTGAGTTTGCCGACTACGATCGAGAATGCAAACACCTCATGGCAGAGTATACAAAAGGTAAGTAAATAACTGTGAGCCGAATTTGCCTTTACCTAGATGAAGATACGATTAAAAGTGCGTTAGTCAAAGCTTTACGAAATGCCGATCTAGATGTGATTACCGTAGCTGATGCAGGGATGTTAGGTTATGCCGATGAACAACAATTGATTTGGTCAACAGAACATAAACGAGTAATTTACAGTTTTAATATCGGTGATTTCTGTAGATTGCATCGAGACTATATGGTTAAAGAAAAAACGCATACAGGGATTATTCTGGCACCACAGCAACAATATTCTATTGGTCAACAATTGACAGGATTGCTCAAGGCAAGTTGCTGCTCTATCTGCCGAAGAAATGATCGATCGATTAGTATTTCTGAATTCTTATTTGAAAAATTAGTAGATTGAGACAGGAGAAATCGCTTTATGAGTAGGCAAGCTAGACCACTTCACAAAGCGATCGAATGCCCTAATTCTCAAGCAAACTCAGCTAGAGAGCGAATCATACCAGAAGACTTATCAAATAAAACCTCGACTAATCCAGTGTCTCCATGTCGTGCCTTAGCCAGAATTAGCTCTAGAAGTCCTTGTTTAGAAGTATCTCGATTATAGTATTCATCTCGATAGGCAAAGATAATATTATCTGCTACCATCTCTAAAATGCCTGACTGAGATAAATCAGACATCATCGGACGCTTATTTTGCCTACTCTCGACCCCTCTACTAACTTGAGAAAGAGCCAAAATAGGTACATTCAAATCTCCTGCCAACTTATATAGTCCCCTGGCGACATCTCCCAATTCATAACTGCGATTGCCACTACTATCGGCTGCCATCATTTGAAGATAGTCCACCATTACTAAACCCAGTTTTCCCTCCTTAGCTTGGATTTGACGACATTCAGAAGCAATAGCAGAAATAGTAATTCCCCGATTAGCATTGATATACAGAGGTAAACTGACAGCAATCTCGACAATCGAGGCAATACTATCCATTTCATCTTGAGTCAAAGAATATAATCCTGCTCGATGCTTACGGAGGCGATCGCCTCTGATGGGAGTTAAATTAAGATGCTTGTAACAGTCGAATAGGCTAATTAAACTCCAAAGCCGATACTCTAATTGTTTTTTGGTCATCTCCAGAGAGAAGATGGCTACAGGTAATTTATGCTTAATCATGGTCTGAAGAGCTAAAAAGAGTGAAATCGCGCTCTTACCCATAGATGGTCTACCAGCCAAGATTGTTAGTGTTCCAGGCTCAAATCCCACCATCAGACTATCTAGATCGTAAAGCCCAGTGGAATAGATAGGTGTATTTTCTTCAAGCTGATTAAAAGCAGCAGTAGCAATTTCACTGTTATGTTCTGTATCAGACCTCATATTTTGCTGAGAGACACTAAATATCTCTCGTTCCGACTTATCCAGAAGAATATCTAGCTCAATGGTAGTATCATAACCAAAATTAGCAATGTTATTTCCCGCTTCAATTGTCTGACGACGAATGTACTTATCCATTACTATGTCCGCATACCGATCGATATTAGCTGCCGAGACAGTACGATTTAACAACTGAGCAAGTTTAGCAGTACCGCCAATTCGATCGAGCTTGTCCCAATCTGCCAAAGAGATACTAACAGTCATTAAATCAGTTGGCTTACCTTGGCGATGTAATTTAAGAGCCGTTTGGTATATTTCTTGATGAGCAGATACGTAAAAAGCTTGAGGATGTAATTGAGCTTCAACTCGATAAATTGCTTCTGGGTCAAGGAGAATTCCGCCTAAAATAGCTTCTTCAGCTTCAATACAGCAGGGAGGTAGATTTTGATTCATGCTCTTTCTCCTTCCATGTTTTGGAGATAATATAGTCCTCGTTCTACTTTTTGACTCAAATCTTGAGTGGGTGGTTGAGATGAGATTTTTAGAGAATCTGGCTCGACTCTAGAAAAATCGTTCAAAATCTGATTGATTTTCTGTTTTAAATCAGATTCAGATTCTTGGCTGGGAGATGCTTTAGTAGAGTTGATCTGACTAATATCAGCCGAAGGGGTTTCAGCCCAAGGGTCTGAATTTTCTTCAGAAAAATCTGTCACTGCTGATGATTTTGGCTGTGATTCTAAATTTTGCTTCGGCTCTTTTTTGGCTAATTGATTTTCTAATCTTTGTTGCTGGAGATGTTCCTGCCACTTTTTAATAGCCACTTCTTTTTCTTCAAAGGTTGTAGAATCAGAGTTTTGATATGGCTCAGTTATTTTTTGATTTTTTTCTTGTTGGTAAATTTGGTAGTAAACTTCCCATCGGTTTTGTTTAGCTTTTGTTTGATTTGCTAACCATGCTTCTAGGTCATTAATTGGTTTTTCTAGATTTTGTATTTTCTGCTCTACAAACCTCAAAAAATTATCGCGCTCGCTTTCTGAGAGAGAGTCTTTAAAGTCTATATAAGTCTTATTGATCTTAGAGTTTTGAAACCTTTGCTCTGATTGGTTTTCAGCCGATGATGGCGACATGGGTGTCACTTTCGCGACAGGAGGATCGCCCAAACGACACTGATGTCGCTGAGACGATCTTCCTGTCGCCGAGACGATCTCTATGTCGTCTGGCGACGTAGATGTCGCCACTTGAGATTTAGCCTCAATTTTGATATGATAATTGTTTTCAAATGTTGGTTTAGACTTCATCTGATACTTAAATTTATTAATTACCAGATCGATCAGATTCTCTTCTCGCAATTTAACTAAAGCTCTTTGAACAGTACGGCGACTAATTCTTAGATCTTTGGCAATTTCTTGTGTATCGGCTTCAATAAGCTTTTGTCCAAAAGGATCGTTAGTTTTTAGCCAGAGGTAAACAGAAAGCTCTGACTGTGTGAGAATTTGATTGAGATGGAGTAATTCTTGGTGTTGAAGAGGATAAAATTTACCTTGAATTTTGTTTGATGACATAATTATTCAAAAAAAAGATGTAGCGAATCTGTGCCTCCCACAAAAATTTAAGAGGCACTTGTTTTTTCTGAGGTAGAAGTGGGGAATAGTCTATTTAGACTTACGACCGCGCTTTTTGGTCTGATTGGAAAGCAAAGAAGCTTGATAAACTTCAATGGCATTTTGATGAGCTAAAGGTTCGGAAATATTAGCAAGCCAATCTCGCAAAAGACCCTCATGGTATCGAATAGTTCGAGAATTCAAATACTGAAAGTGAATTCCCAAAATCCAGTGTTGTTTTCGATAAGTCTTCAGTGTATGGATTGAAATTCCCAACAATTTGGCAGCAGCGTTTTTATCTACCCAATTATTATTGGGTAATGATTCTTGCGCGATGGAAACTAACATGGTTTTTTCTCCTGTGTGTATCGCCGAGATACAAACCACACAGACTCTTCCAAAGCAGCTATATTGCTGACGAAATCAAATTTTACTGTAGTCGAGTAAAATGGAGATAGGCAGCAAAAGCTGACAAGAGAGAGTCGAGAGCATAGGGTCTTTTTCACTTTGGTCGGTGAACCCAGTTTATCTCGGCTTTCTTTAATTTAATAATGTTTCATATTCAAACTAGCACATAATTATCTAAAAATATATGATTTTTTTTAATTCGCAAGCTTTTTGCTAGAGTATCAATTGATCATTTTTGATGCGTACGCATATTTTTGTTTTTGATAAATTTTTTTGTACTGGTACTATTGAACCAAACTGAACTGTGATAAGCCTAAATTTTAAAAGAGAGTCTGACTCAAATCAGTTTTTAGCAGAATTAGTTAGAAGAATTAGGAGTACTAATAAACTTACTCAAGCATCTTTCGGAAAACTGTTTCAGCCCCCAGTTACTCAGTCCACGATAGCTCGCTGGGAGAAAGGGGAACAAATACCAGATAAAGTTCATTTGTCCACAATCGCCTCTTTTCTCGACCTTTCAACCGATGAGCTATTAACACTTCTCGATAATCCCATCAATGATGCAGATAGCTTAAAAATAGAGAAAAAAACCCTAACACCCAATAAGAAACATTTAAAAATCTTGAAACAAGGGGTAATAGTATGGAATCAGTGGAGAGAAGAAAACCCAGATGTAATTCCAGAACTTGCTGGTGTGAAATTAAATGACATAGAACTAGAGGGAATAAATCTGAGAAATGCTGACTTAAGAGGTTCTGACTTAAGTAATGTGCATTTTCATTTTTCTAACTTTATGTATGCTGATTTGAGTCAGGCGACTTTAAATAATGTTATTTTTTCTTACGCATGTCTAAGTGAAGCAAATTTTTCAAAGGCTTTTCTGAGAGAAGTTTTCTGTTTAGACGCTGTACTTTCCTTCGCTAATCTTCAAGATGCTAATCTTCATGATGTCAACCTTAACTCAGCTGATTTGCATGAGGCAAAATTAGATAGGGCTAATCTAAGCAAAGTAAGACTAATAGGGGCGAATCTAATAGATGCTTCTTTGGAAAAAGCATCTATTTCTGATTCTCAAGTTTTTGGGGCTTCTTTTTTAGGAACTAATGTAAATCAAATTAAATTAGACAACGTTAGAATTTCACCTATAGAAAGAACAGTTTCTACAGATGAAAGTATTCCTATAAAAGACTTAGCCTTAGCACAAATTACTTATTTACAACGCTATCATCCTTCTCTAATTCGGAAATTTATGGAAAATTGTCGATTAGAAGAAGAAGCTATCAAACTAGCTAACATCCTCGTTGACAAATATGGAACATATAGTCACAAATATGATATTCAAATTTACAGCAATATCCAAGAAACGTACAAACCTCCATATTATGAAGTCAAAAAGGATGATAATTATCTTCATGTAGAAGTAATTCCAGATCATCAATATAAAAAGCTTGTTTTATTAGGAAAAGTAAACCAAAGAATAATTTTAAGAATAGATGCTGGGATTACTGAAAGCAATGTTAGCTCCTATGATCTCGAAAGTCTAAGACTATTAGTTTATCTTGAATCAAAAAGACAAAAAGAGCGAGTATCTATATTGGCTCCAATTGCTATTCAAATTTTTGAGAGCAGGAAAAATAATAAATTTGTTTGTAAAGAATATATTTTGGAAAAAATTGATAAGGAAGTAATTCTTTATGATAATTCAGAATCTAAAAGAGAATTAATGAGAACCAATTTTTATGAAAATGAATGGCATATTGTTAACTCTAGCTTAAGTGAAAATGATATTGAATATTTTCAAAATCTCCAAATTACTCTTCAAGAATAAGGTGAAAATCGTAATTGTGAGACTTTCAATTTAATTAACGGGACTTAGACAATTTTTACCCATCAAAAAGGGGTGAAAGCCTTACCAGACGCTGATTTTACATCGAAGATGTAAAATCAGCTGAAACCCAGCTATATTAAGGATCTAGCTATTTTGATG
>JBFRWK010000234.1:0-53786 GCA_051439545.1 Xenococcaceae cyanobacterium
TATTGGTGTTGCCCTAGTTGCTCCACCAAACACGGAAGGGACGAAAATGCGTCTAAAAATATTTTAAAGGTTGGGGCTTCAACCTTGATGTTAGGGGATGTCAGTCAACCGAAGGGTTGCAATCCCTTCTTGAGCCTCGAATCCTCGCAATTTCATTGCGGGGAGTAGGTCAATTCTGTATTTATGTAAGTTATGGAAGTAGGACTATTCCTAAGTTAAAAAGCTAGTTTAAAGGGATATTTAAAGACAATCCCGTTCCTTGTAAACTACCTTGTAAGGGATGGTATAAAATTACGGTCGATTCTGGTTCATCTACTAAATAAACTCGCTCGCTAGATGGCCTAATCCGACCATCGACTATACGGGAATAAAACTCTTGAAAGTAATGCTCGATCCCTAAATAATACTGTTTGGGAATTTCCGTATAAAAATCGATCATTTTCAAGAAAAATTCAGTAATTGCTTCCTGTTGCCCTTTGATAAACTGACCTCGATCGAGAAAAGTAGAAATTACTATGACCCCATCTAGTTTTTTGACTTTAAATAAAGTAAATCGCCTTTGGGGGTTTTCAGGGTCTGATGCCATACAGCCATAGCTTCCATCTGAATTTTCTACCAATCCTAAGCTTTGGTAAAATTGAGTTTCCTCAGAAGTTAAGCCTAGAAAATTAATCTTTTTGTCTACCAATTTTCTTCTAACTGGTAATGGAGCATCAATGGTTGGTAACTCTGTCTCTTTATTAGCAGAAAACCTCTGACAGAGCGTTGTCTCATTGAAAGATTTTGCTGAATTTTCTAGTCGCTCTTGAGCCTGCGCTTTACTAATATTAGTTAGCAGACATAAGTAAATAGCACTAAAAATTAGAGAACTTGTTTTGATTAGCATTTAAGTAGATTTGGCTAATGAAAAAAAGGCTTTAACCGATCTTAAGATAATCTTAAGGGATTATACATAAAGATGTACCCGTTAAAACGTTTTTTAAATTACAAATAGATTTTTTTTGGAGCAATAAAAAAGATTTTTTTGGGAAAAATGTTTATTTTTAAGGCAGTTGGCAATTGTAGGGACTAAACTTTTTTATTTTTATTGACCTACATTACGTTTAAACTAAAAATGTAATTTTGATTTAGTAATATAGCCTAGAGCGAATAAGGAAAATACAGTGTCATCAACGATGAGTAAAAGCGCAAAAATCGAATGGAGCTGATGGCAATGAGCAATACTGTAAATTATTTCAACTTACCAAAATTCTTCTATTCCTAAATTATGGATGCCAGACAATACGCAGCTGCAACTCAACGTAATCGCCAACCTATTTTAGAAGTATTACTAAAAGTACTTCCGCCTACAGGCAATATTTTAGAAATAGCTAGTGGTACGGGAGAGCATAGTGTTTTTTTTGCACCGCGTTTGAGTCCCCGCCAATGGATTCCCTCTGAACCAAATCCGATGCTAAGAGCGAGTATTTTAGCTTGGCAAAAATATAATCCCGCAGAAAATTTGTCTCCCCCTTTAGATATTGATGTTTGCCACCAACCATGGTCGATAGAGAATCAAACAACCAAAATTAATGCCATCGTCAATATTAATATGATTCACATTGCTCCTTGGGATGCCTGTTTGGGTCTAATGGCTGGTGCCGAGCGTATTTTGCCTAAAGGAGGTATTCTTTATTTATACGGCCCTTTTAAACGGGAGGGAAAGCATACTTCTCCTAGTAACGCAGCTTTCGATCGCTCTCTTAAAAACAATAATTCTGCCTGGGGAGTAAGAGATATTGCTGAAGTTACCCAAGTAGCTGAAGATCTGGGTTTAGAATTAAAAAAAATTATGCCTATGCCCGCTAATAATTTTTCCCTCGTTTATCATAAAAAATAGCTCATAGCAATGAATTCTCCTCAACTTACTCCAGCCGAGACAACTAAATTACTGAAAACAGCTAAAAGTATGTTGCCTCAAGCTTATGCTATCTACTCCCAATTTCGAGTTGGTGCTGCGGTATTAACCGAACAAGGTAATATTTTTGCTGGCTGTAATGTTGAAAATGTTTCCTATGGTTTAACTATTTGTGCTGAAAGAAATGCTATTGCTGCTGCCGTTGCTGCTGAAGGAGGAGAGAAAATGAAAATTAGAGCTATCGCCGTAGCTAACGCTCAAAACGTTCCTTGTTCCCCTTGTGGTGCTTGTCGTCAAGTAATCTGGGAATTTGGTCGTAATGCAGTTGTTATTTTTCAGGGAGATAATGGTCGACAAACTGTATCGATCGAGCAACTTTTACCATCGGGTTTTTCTTGGTAAAAAAATTATTTAAAATTGAAACTCTAACCTTATATCCTATATAAATTGACGATCGATAATTTTTTCTCTAATGAAATCATATATTGCTGCTGCTATTCAAATGACTAGTAAACCCGATTTAGAGCAAAATCTAATCGAGGCAGAGGAATTAATTGAATTGGCCGTACGCCAAGGAGCAGAATTAGTTGGACTCCCAGAAAATTTTGCTTTTTTAGGCAGAGAAGAGGATAAATTAGCTCGAGCAGCTACCATCGCTACCAAAACAGCTAAATTCCTCAAAACTATGGCGCAACGTTTTCAAATTACTATTTTAGGTGGTGGTTTTCCCGTGCCTGTAGATGATACTCAGGCTAAAGCCTATAATACTGCACTCCTAATCGATCCGAATGGGGCAGAAATTGCTAGTTATCATAAAGTACATTTATTTGATGTCGATGTACCAGATGGGAATACTTACCGCGAATCTAGTACAGTCATGGCAGGGAAAGATTTGCCTTCAATTTATGATTCTAATAAACTAGGTAAAATAGGTCTATCTATCTGTTATGATGTCCGCTTTCCCGAACTATATCGGCATTTGGCTAATAAAGGAGCAGACGTGATGTTCGTTCCTGCTGCTTTTACGGCTTTTACTGGTAAAGACCATTGGCAAGTACTTTTACAAGCTAGGGCGATCGAAAATACTTGTTACATTATCGCTCCAGCCCAAACAGGAAACCACTACGAAAGACGTTACACTCATGGTCACGCTATGATTATAGATCCTTGGGGTGTTATTCTTGCAGATGCTGGAGATAAGCCTGGTGTGGCAGTTGCCGAAATTAACCCAGAACGTCTGTACCAAGTAAGACAACAAATGCCTTCGCTCCAACATAGAGTGTTCCTCTAGTATTTTATTTCGTTCCGATAGAGTTTTGCTCACTTTTGCGCTTCAAACAGCAAAAGTTAAACAATGCAAAGTAATCAAAGATTACTCAGGGACTATCTACCAGTGCTTCGTATCAAAAGATACAAGCTCTTAATTCTGACGGCACGCCTTGTTTCTCGGCTTTCTACAGTCTATTTTTTAGGCTTTTACTTTGTTTCCGTAGAGGCAACTTATCAGTATAGCGGTTACTTACAGTTATTAAATCAACAACTGTTAATTAACCCTCACTGTCTGGTTTCTATCTATTGACAGTTGTGAGATTAAAATGGACGAGCGATTTTTATTTCTCTTGGAAACTTCGTATGCTGGGTATATTTAAACAACTTCTTTGGCGTTGATTTATCCTACTATCGATCGCTTGCCAATATTCTAAAGAAAGAGGTTTACTTTTCCAATTTACGTTGGGTCGCCTCGAAGTATAACATAAAGTTATCGTAAATCGGTCATTTTTGATAGCTGGTTTAACCCGATGAAATACATTGCTAGTGTCGGTAATAACTACTGTACTAGCTTGACCCAAACAAGTTTGCCAATTTGAGCGGGGTATCGCCTGGTTCATTTCCTCATCAGAAATAAAACCTAAGTTGTAGTACCTCAGACTTTCAATTCCTCTAGCTGTCAGATTTGGAGGAATATATTCGTAAGGGCCTCCATCGGTATCCACATCATTTAGGTAGATAATAATTTTAAGCATACGACGGTCTTCCCAGTCTAAATGCCATTGTCTGATATGAACCTTTCTGCCATTAGCTATCTCCTTACTCATAGTTAATCCTTGATAGATAACTGGCAGACTAATATAGTTTTCTATCAGATCGAGTAATTTTTCTTCCAATCCCCACAAAAAAATTTCTGGGTATTCGATCAATTGCGATTTCCTCAAATCTATTCGGCAATCATTGTGACCAGTGGGAAACCTCATCGATTTTAGTCGCTCTACCAAAGTTGCTGCTACCCCCAGCATAGAATCAGTGGAAGCAAGTTTTAAATCCCCGATGGGAATAACACAAGTACCTTTGTTCTGTAAAGTTTTGAGAATAAAAGTATCTTCATCATTCAATTTTGGTAGGAATGGAGCATGGTTTTTTAACAGTTCTTGATAAGCTTTGTCTTGTTTAGTCTTCAGAATAGGTATTTTATATACTTCTCGCTTAATTTTCTTTGGCAAACGTTTAATTCTGGCGAGGGGGTAACTTAACATATTTTAATAAAAAAATATAAGCTGAATAAATGCAAATATCATTACTCTACTAATTTTTAAGCATAAAATTATCAAAATTGAGTCAACAACTTTTTACTCTCCATTAAGATAAGTTTCTTATTACACAAAATAGTTATAAATACTATAAAAAAAGTCACAATTTTGCTCTTGACAAAATATTATTTAGTCAACTAAAACTTGGTTGTCAGAGATGTCCTGCCCAAAAACAATTTGGCTTCCTCTGACCCAGGTAAGGTTATCCTTTTGCTTACACCCATTTCTTTTTTCTGAGATAGCTAAAGATATGAAAAAAGTCTATCGTTGTTGGAAAAATATAGTTATCGCGATCGCATCTATTTATGGAAGTTGTTCTTTAGCAGGTCAACTTTCAGCCATGCCAGTTAGTAAAGTAGAAAATTTCGAGCCAATTGCCATTCAAGTGCCACCGCCAGAGCGTACTTCTCTAGGAATTTGCTCCAACAATATCGATCTAGTTGTTAATAACCTGATCGATCGCTCTCCTTTGAATAAAGGTAAGTGGGGGATTTTAGTGCAAACTCTCGATGGCAAAACTCTTTACTACCGCAATCCCGACTCTTATTTAATTCCTGCTTCTAATCTTAAATTGTTGGTTACTGCTGCTGCTCTTCAAAAGTTAAACCCCGCAGGTTCAATTCGTTCTAAATCGATTCGTGATTGGATTGTAGAAACTAATCTTAGAAGCAATAATCAATATGCAGATGTTTTGCTCAGATACTTAGGGGGATCTCAGTCGGTACAAGAAATTTTGACGGATTTAGGCGTAAGCTCTCAGGGTTATCGCCTTAGGGACGGTTCGGGTTTATCTCGTAACAATTTGGCAACCCCCAGAACTATGGTAGAGACACTACAAGCCATGTATTCAGCACCCAATCATGATATTTTCTTGGCTTCACTGCCCGTAGCAGGAACGAGCGGTACTTTAAAAAATCGTTTGCGTTCCTCTACTACTCAAGGTCATGTTTATGCTAAAACAGGTACTCTCAAAGGAGTTAGGTCTTTATCAGGATATTTAGAGCATCCCGATTATGGCTCGGTGGTCTTTAGCATCATGACCAATCAACCTACCACTCAATCGGGTACGGTTTTAGTTAAGGCGATTGATGAAATTGTCTTGCGTCTAAGCTCTATGATTAACTGTACCTAGCTTGAGTGTAATTACCTAATTCCCAAGCTTTTTGTTAAGCAATGTAACAATAATGCCGTCATACTGGCTTAATGTCTTGACAGAAGAAAATAATGGCTTTAAATTGAAATACATACCTGGGTAATTATTAAAGTTAGTTATATGCAAAACAAGCAAAAGGTTACGTTATATATCCCGCCCGAATTGCATAGGCGACTGAAAATTAAAGCTGCTATAGACTTAGATTCTATGTCTTCATTAGTAGAAAAAGCGATCGCCTTTTATTTACAAAATCCAGAAAGGGTGGAAGAGATAGAAGCTTCGGCTCAAGGGAATACTCACCAGGTTCATATCTGCCCTGAATGTGCTACCCCCATGGTAATGCAAGAAGGAAAAATGGTATCCCTTGAAAATCAGCCAGGTGCTGTAGCAGAAGAATTGCCTTTAGAGGTTAGAAGAGAAGTAAGTACTTCTGACTTATCCCAGGGAGAAGAAAAGTTAGTTACCTGTTAAGGTGGGGTAATGCCTAACGAGGTCAAGTGGTCAAACCGTAAGTAAATTGGTGGTCGATGTTATGAAAGAAGAGCTAAATATCCTCATACAAGCTCAATATCCGCTTATATGCCTCGTTACTCCAGAAGAAGAGCGAGCCGAGCAAGCGATCGCCAAGATCGCACAATTGAAAACCGAACATCGACGAGTATATGTCTGGACTGTTACCCACGGAATTGTCGAACACGGTCATCCTCGTCAAGTAACTCAACACAACACAGTTTCTCCAGAGGCAGCGATCGAGTGGGTAGTAAGACAAAGAGAACCAGGTATATATATTTTTAAAGATTTACACCCATTCATTGATGCTCCTGTAACCACTAGATGGTTGAGAGATGCGATCTCTTCTTTTAGAGGAACTGAGAAAATCATTATTTTAATGTCTCCAGTTCAGCAAGTACCAATTGAATTAGAAAAAGAAATAGTCGTACTAGATTATCCTCTGCCTAACCTATCGGAATTAAACCAGGTTCTTTCCGCGCAGTTACAAAAAGGTAAGAATCGTCGTTTAGATACCGAAGCAAGAGAGAAATTACTTAAAGCTGCTTTGGGCTTGACCAGAGATGAAGCGGAAAAAGTTTACCGTAAAGCTCAGGTTAAAGCAGGAAAATTAACCGAAGCAGAAGTAGAAATAGTTTTATCTGAGAAAAAGCAATTAATTCGACGCAACGGAATTCTTGAATATATAGAAGAAGATGAGACTATAGATTCTATTGGCGGATTAGAAGAATTAAAACGCTGGTTAAGGCAACGTTCCAATGCCTTCACCGAAAAAGCCAGAAAATATGGACTTCCTCAACCTAAGGGAATGCTAATTTTAGGTGTTCCTGGCTGTGGTAAATCTTTAATTGCCAAAACAACTTCTCGCCTCTGGGGTTTACCTTTATTACGCCTAGATATGGGGAGAATTTACGATGGCTCTATGGTAGGACGCTCGGAGCAAAACCTCCGCAATGCCCTCAAAACGGCCGAATCTATTTCGCCAGCTATTCTTTTTATAGATGAACTGGACAAAGCCTTTGCTGGAGGAGCAGGTTCGGGAGATTCTGATGGAGGAACATCTAGCCGTATTTTTGGCTCATTCCTCACCTGGATGCAAGAAAAAACATCCCCCGTGTTTGTGATGGCGACTGCTAACCGAGTCGAAAGACTACCTGGAGAGTTTTTACGCAAAGGACGTTTCGATGAAATATTCTTTGTCGATTTGGCTACTCCCGAGGAAAGGGAAGCTATATTTAAAATTCACCTTGGTAAAAGACGTTCTGATATCTCCCGCTTCGATTTACAACAATTAGCCAAGGTTTCTGATGGATTTTCTGGGGCAGAGATCGAGCAAGCAATCATAGCTGCCATGTATGATGCTTTTGCTCAAGATCGGGAGTTTACGCAGTTGGATATTATTGCTGCGATTAAAGCTACCCTACCTCTGTCGCGGACAATGACTGAACAGGTTACAGCCCTGAGAGATTGGGCAAGACAGCGAGCAAGACCTGCTTCAGCCTCCGTTGCTGAATATCAGCGATTGGAGTTTTAAAAGGCTTTCTCCTGTTAATAGCAGGAGTAAAGGCTAGTGTAATACTAGCAGTTTCTTAAAAAATCCGTCTTTTATTGGAACATAATTTCAAACAGACGGTAAATTGATTAAAGTTGTTGTTTACTTCTCTTCTTACTGGAGGAAATCTCATGTCTCACTTTAGCACTTTACGTACAAAAATCACTGAAGCTGAAATCCTCAAAAATTCTCTTGGCGATCTTGGCATCACTGTAAAAACTGAAGCTGATGTACGCGGTTATAACGGACAAAGAGTTCGTGCTGACATTGTTGCCGTTTTAGATGGTGAATACGATCTTGGTTGGTCTGAGAATAGCGATGGTACTTTTGACCTAATCGCAGATCTTTGGGGTGTTGCTAAAAAACATAATCAAACTGAATTAATTAATTCTATTAACCAAAAATACGCTGTTAACAAAACTCTAGCTGAAGTTAAACAGCGCGGTTTACAAAACGCTAACGTTAAATTAGTTCTTCAGTAACAAAATTTACAAGCGCGTTCCCAAGCGAAAGGGTTGACTAAATTAAAGTCAACCCTTTTTTAAGGTGATGATTAAACATCTAATAGTTTAAGTTGTAACTATGCTGGCACTGCTGGTTCTAACCCTAAAAAATTCATCAGTCGATCGAGTTCAAAGTTTTTTGCCATTAAATCCCGAATGCAAGAAACCTGAATAGGTTCGTGGATAGGTACTTTACCAAAAGAACCATCAACAATTTCTACTGTAGTTAGAGTATCAAAATCTACCGAAAGAACGGGAATTTCTAAATCTTCAGCACGACTTAGGATCAGCTGTTGTGGTGGAGTATGACCGGTGAGAATAAGACAATGAGTAGAAGTCTCTAAGGCTGCTAATTGCAGATCGGTGCGATCGCTTCCTGTCACTACTGCCATATTCTTCCGTTGTCGAAAATATTCTAGAGCAGAATTGACATTCATCGCTCCAATACTAAGACTTTCAACCATTAAACCCAGGCGATCGCGACGACACAAAACTTGGGCATTTAACCTGGTAGCTAATTCGCGCACGCTAACACTATGGAGTAAATTATCTCTAGGCAACATACCTAAAACAGGGATATTCTGTTGTTCTAGATAGGGTTTTACCACAGTAGAAGCAGTGTGCCATGCGGATTTTGGGATATCGTTCAGTACTACACCCAAGAGGCGATCGCCTAAAAACTGTTTGGCAGCCAGTAAACTAGATACTGATAATAGAGAATTGTAACGAGCAATTAACAAGACGGAAGCATTGACTATTGTCGCCATTTCGGGAACGGATAAATTAAACAAACTTCCCTCAGAAAGATTACCAGTCCCTTCTAGAAAGACTAAATCTGACTGGATATCTTTTAAGTAATCTTGTAAAGCTGAAGCATAGTCAGTTTTATCTTCCCCTTGTAAACGTCGATTGAGGGTATCTTTATCTAAATACAATAAGGGTAATTTTATTTGGTTATTATTTAAGCCTAGGGTAGTTGACAAAAAATTGCGATCTTCTTCTAAAATTTCGGTTAGGTCATTGCTCAAACAAGTGCCTAAAGGTTTTCCGTAAGTAACATTGATGCCTTTTCCCTTTAACTGATGAGTTAAACCTACAATAGTTGCTGATTTACCACTGTATGCCTCTGTTGAAGCAACCAATAAACATCGGGTTGATTTTGTTGTCACTGCATACTCCTTCTTGTTGTTCGATCGACATCTCTCACTATTCAAAGCGGAGTAATTTGCGATAAAATCCGCTAGGAAAATCTGTTAAATGAGAGCGTTTAAAATTTATAATGACATCAATTAAGTAATCAATAAACTCAGAGTTGGATATTGTTACTTCGTAACTTAAATCTGCTTGCCCTTCAAATTGCAAACGACAACGGGTTAATTCAGAAGGAAGCTTAGATATATACCAACTAGCTACAAAAGCAATACCCTCTCCACCTTCAATTGTCCGTTTTCCCTCTAAAGAACCCTGGTGATATAAGGAAATAGCTAAAGGGAGCAAATCATGTTTGTTTTTAGAATAATAGGGCATATACAAAATAACATCTGCTCTGCCTGCTGGTTTTAATGCTTCAATGGTAGACATAATCTAGAGATCGCAACAATTAAATTAAGACAATAGTTGATAACCTCCTAACGTTATAACACCAGTTTTAGCAGTTGGCAGTTGGCAGAAGCTCGTGTCTAAAATTGCAGATATTGTAGCGTAAATAATAAGATAAAACTACTACTGAGAAGATGAAGACTGTCGTACAAAATTAACCAACCAATCTTTGAGATACCGAGTAGCTATACAGTCGTCTTCATTGTAGCATAAGATAGAATTAAGCGAATTACGATCGCCCGTTTTCAACCAGCGATCGTACCAGCAGACACATCGATCTCCACTAGCACCTTCCTCGCGCCATTGAAAACCAAGCCAGTTAGCCAAAGATTTTAAAGAATAACTCTCTACAGGTAAGACAAAAAATTGGGTAATTAATTGATGTAGATCGACGAAGCGAGTTAACAAAGCTTGAACCTCAGCCTTAGGAGTACCATACAATTTAGCTAAACGTTTAATCGTATCTACTTCATATTCGGAAAAATGAAAAATAGGGGCATCTTTATAGAGATTTACTAGGTTTAAAAACTGCTGCCAAATAAGTCCTTCTTCTTCTGGTTTTTCAGCTAAGAAAGGATGAAAAACTTGTTGCTTGTTTTGTCGATCGACGAGTACAATTCCTAAAAGATAATCGAGGTTAAGTTCTGGTTCTGCTTCAATATCAAAATATAATTCGATCTTGCTTGTGGGAATATCTAGCTGCTGTATTGATTTATAGGAAGATTTGAAGATAGCTCGATCGTTTAAAATTGAGTGAGCTTGTTGCCTTAACTGCTCGATGGTATCTTTGCTAACAATTTCGTTACCTAAAGCAGGATTAATCTGGGCTAAAGATTCTACTGTATTTATTCCTTGAGTATTTAAATATTCATAACGTTTAGGGGTAACGCCAGGAACTAAAGATAAGTGCTTTTCTGATTTAGCCACACTGTAGCAATGATTATACCAATGACACAGGCTACATCGCTGACGGGAGATAAAAACTTCTGGCTCATTTAACTCTGTCAACATTACCAGACAATCTGCTACCGTAGCTTGCATTTTTGGCAACCAATATTCTAAATTGACAAAATAATTATCTTGTTGGCGCAAAATTAGTTGAGACTTAGCTGGAATACTACCTTGAATTGCTGCCAACATCTGGGCATGAAAAGCAGCAACTAATTTATATTCAGATTTGGGGCGACGACCTAATTTAATGTTAACTGGCAAATACGACCAATCACCGAATTGGGATTGCCCTGCTATTTTAATTAGTAAGGTTGGACTAGCTAAAAAAGTTAAATTGGTTGCTAATGTTGGACTAAAATAGTCTCCTAGTGGCTCTTCTAGAGTAAAAGAAAATTGCTCGATCGCCTTGTGCCAATCAGCCAACTGCAAAGTCAGCACGCCTCCATAGATACAATCTACACCTTTTTCCATCATTGCCCTGGTTTTTTTGGCGTTAAGCGACCAATTTCGCCGAGAAACCGAGAGTTTTTGATAAGAGAAGGAGCGAGCGAGTAAAACATTGTTAATATGATTTCGGCTTTCTTGACGCAGTTTGAGGAGAAATTCCTTATCGTTATCTCGCTGTTGCAAATCGCCATGAATATCCAAATAGGTACGACGACGACAACGTTTATAATGAAGCAACAATTCATCAGTTAAAATCATCATAGTAGTCGTGATGAATTGGACAGCAAATTATCGTCTTCTTGAGACAACAACAGAAGCAGATAAATTAAATAATTAGACTCGTCGAGATATACTGACAAAAGTTTAGTTGGCATTGTACATATGGTTACTAGTGTACCGAAGATCGCAATCGAAAAACATCGAGAAAATTTTTCTGGGTTAGCGAATAAAACTTATTTTAACTTTGGTGGACAAGGCATAATGCCTCAATCCGCACTCTCAGAAATTATTGCAACTCATAAATACATCCAACAAATAGGCCCTTTTTCTTTAGAAGTTAATGCTTGGATTACTAAAGGAGTAAATCTAATCCGCCAGACGCTCGCCCAAGAATTAGGGACTGTACCCAAAACCATCACTTTGACTGAAAACGTCACTGCTGGTTGTAATATTGCCCTTTGGGGCATAGATTGGCAATCGGGCGATCGCTTGTTGATGAGTGATTGCGAACATCCAGGGATAATTGCTACCGTAGGTGAAATTTCTCGACGTTATGGTGTAGAAGTAGCTATTGTTCCCCTGCTCGATACTCTCAATCAAGGTAATCCAGTAGAAGTTATCGAACAACATCTAACTGCCAATACCCGTTTAGTCGTCATAAGCCATTTGTTATGGAATACAGGACAAGTTTTACCTTTGAAGGAAATTGTTGAACTTTGTCATAATTATACTAAGAGCGATCGCCCGATACAAGTTTTAGTTGATGCTGCTCAATCAGTTGGTTCTTTACCCTTAAATTTAGACGAAATCGAACCAGATTACTATGCTTTTACTGGTCATAAATGGTTATGTGGTCCAGCAGGAGTTGGTGGACTTTATATTAGTCCCAAAGTATTTACTCGACTGCAACCCACTTTTATTGGTTGGCGAAGCGTAAATATCGATAGCAACGGACAACCCCAAGCTTGGAAAGAAAATGGTGAAAAGTTTGAAGTAGCTACTTCTGCTTATCCCGAGTATGAAGGGTTAAAAGCTGCGATCGCAACTCATCAACAATGGGGTAATAGTTTAGAAAGATATCAAAGAATTTGTCAGTTAAGTAATTATCTTTGGACGAATCTCAGCCAAACTGAAGGTATTAATTGTCTCAAAAATACTCCCCCCGAAGCAGGATTGGTTTCTTTTCAGGTTGAGGGTAAAATCCCTCACGGAGATTTGGTTAAAACTTTAGAAAAACAAGGCTTTTTACTGAGAACCATAGCTAATCCTAATTGTATTCGCGCTTGTGTTCATTATTTAACTTTACCTGAAGAGATCGATCGTTTAGTATCAACCCTGAGAAAGTTAATTAGTGCCTAAATAAACAATAGACCTATGCGCATAAATCCCAAAAACTTTGGTTTGGTGTCAAGTAGACGAGCGCGGGAAGGGGAGCTTTTTAAAAGTTTTAACCTTGCGTTCAAAGACGATTCGTTTAGTTCTAAAGCTCCCCATCTCCCCCTGCCGAGGTTTCCGAAGCTTCGGAACGCGCGAGGTAGCGAGTAGCGAGTAGAGGTGTGACCCTGCTGATGCTTCATCAGCCAAGGAACGCACACCTCCCGAAGGGCGAGTAAATAATTTTGATGTTAATTTTATTCGTGCAAGAGGTCTAATATTAAAAAAGCGATCGCACCGTGTCAGATCGTGAAGCGATCGCTTATTAAAGTTTAAAAAATATTAATAGCTAACACAAAAAACTCTCAATAGATCGAGCAGAAAGCCAGGCGATCGTTAATTAAGCATCAAATTTTTACGTAGACGAGATAGACCCCAAATTCCACCAACAGCTAGTAAACCCAAGCTGGGGGAAAACTCAAAAGGAACAGCAGCAACGCTTACAGTAATATTGTCAATAAAAAATTCTGTATCGTCGGGTGTATCGGGAGGAGTTATTAATAAGTCCCCAGATTCAAACAGAATCGGAACATTAGCTAGAAAAATATCTGTTGTATTACTAAAAGGCAATTCTGTTCCCACTGTTGCTACAGAATTATTATCAGAAATAGTCGAACCTTGACTTAATTTAAAGTAGTTGCCATCACTATCTTCATCAGTTTTAGGTGTAATGTCATAGGAAACTAGCCTGATAGGTTGGTTAAAAGTGAGGTTGAAACTATAGGGTAGCCCAGTACTCGAGAATTTTAGTCCGTCGGCAGCAGCACCAGCTTTAAATACAACATCTTGACCGTTTACAACAGCTTGACCGTTATAATCGAGAGGATCATCTAAAGTTAAAGTCAAACCATTAACTTTTTTGGTAATACTGGAGTCATTATTATCATTTGCACCACCATAAGTAAAAGTAATAGCTTTTGCTGGTAGAGTGACCGTTGAAAGTGCCGTTAACATAGCTATAAATCCCAGGAAATTGCTAGTTTTTAGCTTACTTGTTCCAATCATAATATTTATTTTAGTGACTATATTTAAGTGGATTTTGCGTTTCTTTTCTAACACTTGTAAGCTCAAATAACCTCAGTATTTTTAATATAGGTATTTTCCTTAATTCAATATTAATTACTTGGATAAGAACAGATAAAACTCTTAATTTAAGTAAGAATCAAAACTAGCTTTGTAGTAGATATATATTAGCTTTTAGCAATAGTTACCTTCGGGATAGAAAAATCAAACTTTTGCCACGAAAGCTGTCACTTGTCAACGGGTTAAAATGAGAAATAAATCTTTAAGCTTTACTCTCAAAAATTTATATCTCGTATTATATACAATTAATTTAATAAAAATGTTAGATTTGATATCTAAACAACAAACTAACGCGATCGTTTTATCAAGATTATGGCTGGATTAACTTCACAACTTAAGCAGAAGTTACTAAGTACTTTTATCCTAATTTCTTGTCTGACCAGTGCTTGTAGTGAGAGTCCGCCTCAAGCATCTCAACCTCAAGCAGTTTCAGTTAAGCTAGAAGAAATTGAAACTAGTAGGCTCGAAGAAAGCGATCGCTTTGTTGGTAGTTTGGAAGCCAAACAAAGAGTAATCATCGCACCGAGGGTAGATGGTCGAATTACTAATATTGCAGTCAGCGAAGGCGATCGCGTCACCCAAGGACAGCTAATTTTACAACTGCAACAAACTAGAGAGCAAGAAGAAGTTAATGCTGCTGTTTCTGAGGTTAATATTCAAAGAGCGAGTTTGAACAATGCTGAAGCAGCCTTAAAAGCAGCAGAAGCCGAAGTAGCAGAAGCCGAAGCAAATATAGAACAAGCCAAAGCAGATTTACGGGAACAAGAAGCAGAAGTAGAATTAGCTCGAGCTAACATAGAAAGAACCAATTTTTTAGTCGAAGAAGGAGCAGAAGCCAAACAAATCTTAGATAATCGTACTCGCGATCTCAATGCAGCCATAGCCCAGCGAGATGCCCTGCAAGAAGCTCTAAATTCTAGCCAAAAAGCTCTAGCAGCAGCACAGGCTAGAGTTACAGCAGCAGCTTCCGCCGTAGATGGAGAGAAAGCTGCATTAGATCGAGCGCAAGCCCAGGTAGGAGTAGCCAGTCAGAATTTAGAATTTAATCGCCTTATTTCACCCATAGAAGGTGTAGTGGGCAATATTGCACCTAAGGTAGGAGACTATGTAGAGGCAGGAGATGAGATAACTACAATTACGCAAAACAATGCCCTAGATTTAAATATTCGTGTTCCCATAGAGCGAGCAGCAGATTTAAAAATAGGATTACCAGTCGAAATTATCAACACTCAAGAAGAAAGCCAAGTTAAGGGTAGAATTAGCTTTATTTCTCCTAGAGTAAATCGCACCGAACAAGCAGTTTTAGCAAAAGCCACTTTTCCGAACAATGGTAGTCTCAAAGACAATCAATTTGTCAGAGCTAAAGTAATTTGGCAAGATGAACCAGGGGTTTTAATTCCGACTGAAGCAATTTCTCGTATTGGAGGACAAAGTTTTGTATTTGTCGCCGAAGAACAAGAAGCCGAAGATGGTACAGCTACCTTAGTAGCCAAGCAGAAGCCAGTAGTTTTAGGCGATATTCAGGGACAATCATATCAAGTTATTTCTGGGGTCGAAGCAGGAGATAAATTGGTAGTTTCGGGCATTCTAAATCTTTCTGATGGTGTACCTATTACTGCTGAATCTTTAGCTAGTAGTAACTAGTTCGAGATTTTGAGAGTTGCCGAATAGTAAGTAACTCTAATTCACAATTAGCTATTAACAAAAAATGTTACTAAGTATTGCCGATACTTTTATCAAGCGACCAGTTCTAACTACGGTCTGCTCTTTAATTATTGTTATTGCGGGGGGAATATGTATTCCCTTATTACCCATTTCCCAATTACCGCAAATAGCACCAGTTCAAGTGGAAGTAACCTCTACTTATATTGGTGCGGATGCAGAGACAACAGAAAAAAATGTCACTACTATTATCGAGCGAGAAATTAATGGAGTGGAGGATTTACGTTATATGTCCTCCAATACAGGAAATAATGGTGTAACTAATATTTCTGCTTCTTTTCCTGTCAATGTCGATCGCAATATCGCCCAAGTTAATGTTCAAAATAGAACCGCTCTGGCAGAACCGCAGTTACCCTCATCAGTACAGCAGACGGGAGTAACCGTACGTCAATCATCCCCAGACTTGTTGCTGGGGATTGCTTTTTTCGCGGAAAACGGTCAGTACGATGACCTATTTTTGAGTAATTATCTCGATCTGTATGTCGTCGACCAAGTGCAGCGAATTAAAGGGGTAGGTAGGGCGCAAATTTTTGGCGAAAGACAGTATGCCATGCGACTTTGGCTCGATCCTGATGCCTTAGCTGCCAGAAATTTAACTTCTCAGGATGTAGTTGAAGCCTTAGAAGAACAAAATATTCAAGTAGGGGCAGGGGCGGTCGGTCAACAGCCAGCACCAGAATCCCAAAGATTTGAATTTACTCTCCGTGCTGTGGGTAGATTAGAAACAGCCAGCGAATTTGAGAATATGGTTGTAGCAGTAGGAGAAAATGGCAACCTGATTAGGCTAAGGGATATTGGTAGGGCTGAATTGGGTGCAGAAAACTATGCTACTTCCGCTAAGTATAAAGGTTCTCCTGCTGTTGGTTTAGGTATTTTTCAGCTTCCTGGTAGTAACGCCCTGGAAGTGGCTAATGCAGTAAAAGCTAGAGTGGCAGAATTAGCAGAGGAATTTCCGCCAGGAATGACTTACGACATTGCTTTAGATGCTACCCAGTTCGTAGAAGTTTCTTTACAAGAAGTAGTTTGGACATTAGTCCAAGCAATTAGTTTAGTTGTACTAATTATTTTTATTTTCTTACAAGATTGGCGTACCACTCTGATTCCCGCGATCGCGATTCCTGTTTCTTTGATTGGGGCGTTTGCTTTGATGATGGTTTTTGGCTTTCAGATTAATACCCTCACTTTGTTTGCCATGGTACTGGCAACGGGTGTAGTGGTAGACGATGGAATCGTTGTAGTAGAAGCAATTGCCACCAAAGTAGAACAGGGAATGAAGCCTCGTATCGCTGCTATGGATACCATGAATGAGTTGAGCGGGGCAGTAATTGCTACTTCCTTGGTGTTAATGGCGGTATTTATCCCCGTTTCTTTCTTTCCTGGCTCTACTGGGGTAATTTTTCAGCAATTTGCCCTAACTATTGTGTTCGCGATCGTTTTTTCTACTTTTAATGCTCTTACTTTCTCCCCCGCGATGTCGGGGTTATTACTGCGCCCTCGTCAGGAAGGTGGAGGTCTTTTAGATTGGTTTTTTGAGAAGTTTAATCAGATTTTTGGCTGGATTACCGCTCGATACACCAAAATAATTACATTTCTAACCAAAAAATATGTCAGACCTTTTGTTTTGGCAGGCTTTACAGCTTTAATTGTTTTTACTTACTTTCTCTACAATCTCGTTCCTACTGGTTTTGTCCCCGAAGAAGATCAAGGTTACTTTTTTACAATCGTACAAAGCCCTGATGGTGTTTCTCTTAACTACACCAATGAAATCATGGATCGAATTGGTGAAGAAATGAGTAAAGTAGAGGAAATAGATGGCTATTTTACTCTTAGTGGCTTTGGTTTCCAAGGCAATGGTAGTAATCGTGGCTTTGTCTTTTCTAAACTCAAACCTTGGTCGGAAAGAAAAGGACAAGATAAATCAGTTTATTCTATTCTCGGTCGTCTTAACGGTGCATTTCAAGGGATTAAAGGAGCAAGAGCCTTTGCGGTTAACGCACCACCAGTTAGGGGTTTGAGTACTTTTGGTGGTTTTGAATTTCAACTACAAGACCGTCGTGGCGTACCCATTTCTGCTTTAGTTGAAAATGCTAATAGAATTATTGCTGCTGCTAACCAAAGACCAGAAATACAGGCTGCTTTTACTCAATTTGCAGCCAATACACCGCAAATAGAAGTAGAAGTTAATCGAGAAAGAGCTAAATCTTTAGATATCGATGTTGATGATATTTTTGCTACTTTACAAACCTATTTAGGTTCTAGTTACGTTAATGATTTTATTCTGGGACAAAGACAGTATCGAGTCTATATTCAAGCTGAAGGAGATTATCGTTCTAATCCCCAAGATATTGGTAAACTCTATGTCCGTTCCCAAAACGGTAACATGGTTCCTCTCAGTAATTTAGTCAGCCTTACAGAATTTACAGGCCCTCAAACTATTACTCATTACAACCTATTCCGTTCGATTAATATCCAAGGTTCTCCAGCACCAGGCTACAGTACAGGACAGGCAATTGCTGCTATGGAAGAAGTAGCAGCCGAAACTCTCTCCCCTGGTTTTGGCTACGAATGGACGGGAACAGCATTAGAAGAAATTTCTTCTGGGGGTCAATCTCTGATTATCTTTGGTTTGGGTTTAGTTATGGCGTTTCTAGTTCTAGCAGCCCAGTACGAAAGCTATATCGATCCGCTCATTATTATGTTAACTGTTCCTCTGGCAGTTTTAGGTGCGATCGCAGCTATTTGGCTTCGGGCTAATATCTTCCAAGCTGGTAGTATTTGGCCGATTATTAACAATGATGTCTATTGTCAGGTTGCTTTAGTTATGCTGATTGGTTTAGCTAGTAAAAATGCCATTCTCATCGTAGAATATGCTAACCAACTGAGAGACCAAGGTTTAAATATTACTCGCGCTGCTATCAAAGCTGGACAAGAACGTTTTCGCCCAATTCTGATGACGGCTATTTCCAGTTTAGTGGGCTTTTGGCCTCTAGTCGTCGCTAGTGGCGCGGGTGCGTCTAGTCGTTGGTCATTAGGTACGGCAGTCTTCGGTGGTTTATTGTTTGCTACTGTTTTGAGTTTGTTTTTAGTACCTTCGATCTATATCTTGATTAAAAATTTAGAGTCAATTTCCTTTAAGTCCGATCCACCAGAAGATGCGGACGATTTCGGAGATTCTAATAACTCGGATAAATTAGTCAAACAAGATCGACCTATAAACCTATCTAAATAAGTTGAATTCGATAGAATGAACAAAAAAAGGCGTAATATTTTTACGCCTTATATCTTATTTATTTTTGCTTGATTATAGCTGCCAACTTGTGATTAGAATCAAATCAAAGCTTGGCAATCTCTTCTGCTAGAGTATCTACTGTGAAAGTAATTTGTTCTTCAGTATGATTACAAGTCACAAAAAAGCGCAAACGAGCTTCATTCTGCGGTACAGAAGGATAAATCATAAAAGGAACATTGATACCCCGTTTAAATAGATTTTGGGAAAGCTGAATTGATTTGAGGGATTCGCCTACAATAATGGGGATGACGGGAGAATCTTTACTCATTCCCGTATTTAATCCTTTGGCTTGAGCTAATTGTAAAAAGAATTTAGCTCTTGCTTGCAGACGACTAACTCTTTCTGGTTCTGCTTTTAATACACGAATAGCAGCTAAAGTTGCTGCTGCATTAGGGGGAGACATACCCACACTAAAAACAAAACCAGGAGCAGTATACTTAAGGTATTCGATAAAAGCATGAGAACCTGCAATATAGCCACCACAACTAGCAAAAGACTTACTGAGAGTTCCCATCCACAGATCGACATCATGAGGATCGATCGCAAAAAATTCGCCAATACCTCGCCCTGTTTTACCAATTGTTCCAATAGAATGGGCTTCATCTACCATTAAAAAGGTTTTATAGCGTTTTTTAAGTTCAATAAATTGAGGGAGATCGGCAATATCTCCATCTGTACTATAAACTCCTTCAATAACGATTAATACTTTTTGATAGCGATGACGACGATCGCGCAGAATTTCTTCTAGTGCTGCAAAATCATTATGGGGGAAAGCTGCTAAACTCGCTCCTGAAAGGAAGCAACCCTGAAGAATACTATTATGACTCAAAGCATCATAAATAACTAAATCGTTTTTACCAAATAGATGACCGATTGTCGTAACATTAGTAGCATGACCTCCTACTAAAACTATACTAGCTTCTACTCCGAGTAAATCGGCAATTTCTCGTTCTAATTCGCGATGAATCGGTTTTTCTCCAGAAATTAAGCGACTGGCACAAGCAGAAGTACCATAACGCTCGATCGCTTCAGTGGCTGCTTTAGACACCAAAGGATCGCCACACATCCCGATATAGTTGTAGGTGGCAAAATTAATTAACTCTCGACCATTAACACTAGTAGTATCGTTGACTACTCTTTCTTGAGGAACAAAAAAAGGATTACCATTGCCCAAAGAGTTAACTTGCTCTATTTGTTGGCGTAGTTTTTTATATTCTGGGGAGCAATCGAAACGATAGTATTCGGGGGGGATTGGTGAATTGGAAAAACTTTCTGACTCTGCTTGAATATGTACAGAAGAAGATGATTGTTTCTTCTTAGGAATAGGCGGTAAAATGTCTAATTTAGTAGAAGAATTAATTCGATCGATAGTGGGAGTTGTTTCCGCTAAATGCCTGGCTAAAGCGTGAATATTTTGGTAGTCCCACAGAAGAGTAGGAGACAGGCGACAGCCGAGAAAGCTTTCTAATTCTCCTGAGAGATTAATTGCCTCTACCGAATCTAAACCGTATTCACTAAAATCTTTGTGAATATCTACCTTTTGCGGTTCAATTTCCAAGGATTTGGCTAATCTTTCAATTAACCAATTTTGAATTACTTCCTTATTAGAAGATAGATTCAAAGAAATAAGATTTCCATTTCTCACGGGAGAAGAATTTTTGCTTTCTTTCCCATTAAAAGTTTCATTTAATAGTGCCATTGTTCACTCCTACACCACATTTTTGACTAGAGAACACCAGTCACTATCGGGTAAATCCGACAGTATAACCGAGAACAACTTTAGTTTAGCTGACACCGTTTCAGACCATTTGGTAAGATGCGATGGCGTTCGGCTAAATCCACGCTCTTAAGGGCGAGACTTGTACGCCTCGTTATTGTGCTATGTACCCCCGCTAAAAATTGGAATATTTAGCAGGGGTACAAATGCTTATTTTTAACCATACATCAAGGGATTAATTCAGTCACATAATAACGAATTATCGACTGCAAGGAAAACTAGGTTTTCTCCAAGTTGATGATTAAAATTAATTTAATTTAGATAATAAAAGGGAAAAAATCAATGTTTTTTCCCTCCTTCAGCTTAATTTTTAACTAGCCATATATTCTCTGACATTCGCCCTTCGCCTACGTAAATGAGCTAATGCCTGGTGTTCTAGCTGGCGTACTCTCTCACGAGAAAGATTCATTCTCTGACCTATTTTTGCCAAAGATAATTCTTTACCATCATTTAATCCAAAACGCAGAGCAATTACTTCTTGCTGTTGGGGAGTTAAATCTGCCATGAGATTATAGAGGTCTTGTCTCAATAATTCTTGAGTAGCATAGCCGTCAGGAGAAACTCCATCATCTTCTAATAGTTCTGATAGTTCGGTATCCTGATTATCACCAACTCTGACATCAAGAGAGATTGGTTGACGAGCGATGCTAAGATACTCCCGAATCTGAGCGGGTTCTAATTCTAGCTCATCGGCAATTTCCCCAGGATTGGGACTACGCCCTAATTTTTGAGATAATTCTCTTTGGGTTTTTTTGATTTTATTTAATTTTTCTGTAATGTGAATCGGAAGACGAATAGTTCTTGCCTGTTGGGCGATCGCTCTCGTGATCGCCTGACGAATCCACCAGTAAGCATAAGTAGAAAACTTATAACCTTTTGTTGGATCGAACTTTTCTACTCCTCTTTCTAAGCCTAAACTACCTTCTTGAATCAGATCGAGAAATTCCATATTGCGCTTTTGATATTTTTTGGCGATCGCCACGACTAAGCGCAAATTAGCTTCGATCATTTTTCTCTTAGCTCGCTGCCCTTGTTGTACAGCCCTGTTGAGTTCTGCCTCACTCATTTGGACTTGCTCAGCCCACTCCTTCAAACTTAGCTCGCGATCGAGCTTTTTCTCTAATTTCTCTTTTTTTGTCAACAGGGTCATCATTCTCTGTACCTGCTTACCTAACACAATTTCTTGCTCGTGGGTTAGCAGAGGCACCCTACCAATTTCGTGCAAATAAGTTCTGACCATATCTGCCGAGTAGTTTGCTTTTTGTTTTTCTTGATTGATTTTGGCTTTGGGCATCTGTACAGTTGTGACTCCTTGTAACTTTTTAAAAGTCTTGCACCGATAAAATTGAACGAAAATAATCTTGTCAATTTTTAGCTTGTTGTTGCTGTCATTAGGCTTGCACCTTCGATCTAGCAGACTCGATTAAATAAACTCAGCAAACCCGAGTTAGTCATATAGACGTAATTTTTGGGCTAAAAGTTCAATTAATCTCTTGGAGCTTAACTTTAGTTAGAATGTGTTATTTTCTGTTTTCTGATAGATAGATGTAGTTGATTAATATAACTACACCTACACTATTTTTATGATGAAACAAAAACGGCTATAGTGATATAATTAGTGAATACGGATTGCCGAACTCATCCTTAAAGTTATACTGTCTTCCGCTCGATAGATAGCAATACTTTAACTTTTGTTCAGGAATTGCGATCGTGTATTGATATCTTTAGGTGTATTTTGCAGTTTTATGCAGGTTATCAAAAAGCTATAAGCTATAAGCTATGAGCTATAAGCTATTTGGGTCTAAGACCCCCATCAAAATCATTCACGTTTGATGGTCTTAAAGAGCGTGGTGGGTCACAATCTTTTACTAATTTTTCAAGTCGAGACTCCAACCTTTAACTTCGTAGCTGTAAGCTTAAGGCAAGCGAGCTTAAAGCTATTGAAAAGCAAAAATTTAGCAAAATATTTGCTCTTCTGTATCCAAAAACCATTGATAGCCAGCTAAAAACCGTTCTTTGGCATTAACCTCAACAATATTGCCATGAGCCATAATAATTCTCTGAAAATCCCAAGCTAAAATTTTTTTGAGAGAATCTTTGACCCCCTCTTTATCTTTAGTGGCTATTTTTTCTAACCAAGAAGGTCTGAGATTTTCGTAACAGCCAATAACTCTGGCAGCTAATTGGGTTACAAAAGGAAAACTGCGATCGAAATTAAAAGCAGTATCGGTCAAAATTAATGTTTTGCTTACAGGATGAAAAAAAACTATTTCATTTAAAGGCTTAATTTGTGGCGGTATCCAAGTTTGAAAGCCTTTAAACAAAGTATATTCGAGTTCCCCGTCAAAGCTTATTTCGTCTTTACAGAAGGTTAGGTCGAGCGCTAAATCTGGTTGCTTCGTTTTTAATCCTGGAGGGGCAATTAACTTTGCTTGGGGATATAATTGCTGGCATCCTTGAATATATAAATAATGAAAAAGATTGGGAGCAATAATAAATTCAACTTTACCAATAGAATCTAGTTGAGCTTTCGTCTCTGTGTCTATTTTAATCGGTGAAATAAGCACTAAACGACCTCCCGATCGCAAAATTACGGTCATTTTCGTACTGACTGGTAATCCCAAATATTTGAATGGTTGTTCGGCAACCCAAAGTTCGCGATCGAGGGACTTCAACATACAATCTTTTTAATTGAAAAATTGGCGTTAGTGAATAAAAGACGAGAGATAATTCTTGAAAATTATTATATTCGATTGAATTACAACAACTAAGAGCTAAATAAATGCTAAAAGCCTAAAATTACAAATCAACATATTTCGTAATTCGTCAATTAAATTACCCAAACTAAGAAATTAAGTATTCGTCGATAACCTGGGAATTCCACTCGACCTGTAAAATTAATTTTATATTTTTCTCATATTCAATGCTGCTCTTTAGAGCGAATTTGGCAACGCCGATCCGCATTCGCCAAGGCGATTAGGAGTATGTAGTTGAAACAATTTGTAATCAAAAATCTAAAACTTCAATCTTTTTATGGATATCCGTACTGTTTCCACAACTCCTTTTTCAGATCAAAAACCAGGTACTTCTGGACTACGTAAGTCCGTAACTGTTTTTCAACAACCTAATTATCTCGAAAACTTTGTCCAATCTATCTTTGATTCCCTTGAAGGTTGTCAAGGTCAAACTTTAGTATTAGGTGGTGATGGTCGCTACTATAACCGTCAAGCAATACAAATAATTCTTAAAATGGCAGCAGCCAACGGCATTGGCAGGATTTTAGTCGGTCGTGGCGGTATTTTATCCACTCCAGCAGCTTCTTGCATTATCCGTCAATATCAAGCCTTTGGTGGGATTATTTTATCTGCCAGTCATAATCCAGGGGGGCCCGATGGAGACTTTGGGATTAAGTACAATATTACTAATGGAGGGCCAGCACCAGAAAAAGTAACTGAAGCGATTTACGATCGTTCAAAAGTAATAGATAGTTATAAGATTGCTGATGTAGCCGATGTCAACCTCGATAAACTTTCTGTTACTCGTATTGGAGAGATGGGAGTAGAAGTAATCGATCCAGTCGAACCATACGCTCGTTTGATGGAATCTTTATTTGATTTCGATCGCATTCGGGAATTAATTAAGGGAGATTCTTTTAGACTTTGTATGGACTCTCTCCACGCGGTTACAGGCCCTTATGCTAAAAACATTTTAGAACAACGTTTGGGCGCACCTGCGGGTACAGTAACAAATGGAGAACCTTTAGAAGATTTTGGCGGTGGACATCCCGACCCCAATTTAGTCTATGCCCACGATTTGGTAGAAATAATGTATGGTGATAATGCACCCGATTTTGGGGCTGCTTCCGATGGGGATGGCGATCGCAATATGATTTTAGGTAATAACTTTTTTGTTACTCCTAGCGATAGTCTGGCGGTTTTAACTGCCAATGCTCATTTAGTACCTGGTTACAAAGATGGATTATCGGGGGTTGCTCGTTCTATGCCTACCAGTGCAGCAGTCGATCGAGTAGCAGCTAAATTGGGTATAGATTGTTATGAAACCCCTACAGGTTGGAAATTCTTTGGCAATCTCCTAGATGCGGATAAAGCGGGTCTTTGTGGTGAAGAAAGTTTTGGTACTGGGTCAAATCATGTAAGGGAAAAAGATGGACTTTGGGCAGTTCTTTTTTGGTTGAATATTTTGGCAGTTAAAAAAGAATCCGTAGAAGATATTGTCCGCAGTCATTGGCAAACCTATGGACGCAATTTTTACTCTCGTCACGACTACGAAGAAGTAGACAAAGAACGGGCTACCGAATTAATGGAGAGATTACGTAGTTCTGTAGGTGAAATGAAAGGCAAAGAATATGGTGCTTATACTGTAGATTATGCCGACGATTTTAGTTATACCGATCCAGTAGATGGTAGTGTCAGCAATAAACAAGGCATTCGTATTGGTTTTACTGATGGTTCGCGCATTGTTTTCCGTCTCTCTGGTACGGGTACAAAAGGGGCAACTTTGAGAGTTTATCTCGAAAGTTACGAACCAGATGCGAGTAAGCATGATGTAGAAACTCAAGCAGCACTCAAACCTTTAATTGATTTAGCTGAAGAAATAGCTCAGATTCGTAAGTATACAGAAAGAGAAGAACCTACTGTAATTACTTAAATAACGGAGCTTCGCTCCAGCTATTAGCTATTAGCTAGCTCGCTGTTAGCTCAGTCAAATAGAGTCTTAAACTCTACCTAACTGTAGACAGATTGAGGAAGCCAGCGGAGGTTTCCTCCGCAATGGCAAGTCTCAATCAGCGCAGGCGATGGGGTCAAAGACCCAATTCGCTTTTGTGCCGTCAAACTAAGGCTAAGGGCTAAAAGCTCTGAAGCTCAAAGCTTTTTGATAATGTGGTGGGCATTGCCCACCTTTTCAAAAAATCAAAGCTTATTAATAAAGTTTATCTTAATATTTATTTTACAATCTGTTTATTATTTGAATTGATATGGGAACTCTATAAATATCAATTCATAAAATTTTTTAATTAATGGAACTTTTAAATCCATCACTAGAGCAGCTAGTAACAGAAATCATAGCTGTAAATCACGCATGGAAAGAAGCAAAAGATTTATTGGAAGAAACTGCTTCACCATTAGCAAATGCACTAAGAGATTTAAAGACCCGCTTACAAATTCGACTTTTGCGTAATTATGCACCAGAGTGGGTTTTTCTCATAGAAGATAATCAAACAGAAGGTGATGAACCTCTTTATGGTTTACAACTTGTCGAAGCTATTGGCAGTTGGAGAGATGCTGCACATATTCCTATTAGAGTCGCACAAGAAAATTTATCATTACAAGAATTAAAAATATTTGTTAAAAGCTAATCTCAAAGAAGGTAGTAAATAATGATTAACAATGTATTTTATTTAGTTATTTTTATTTTTGCATTTAGTATTGGTATTGTGGAAACGATATCTATAAATACTTATCACAGAAAAGATTGCAATATAGCTAAAAAAGCGATCGAAGAATTACACAAATGCGAAACTCCTAATCGTGACTATCTTAAAGTAGCCAATCAAGATTCAGAAATAATTAAATGGTTTTCTCAACATCTCAAAGGAGAATTTCAGCCATCAGCTTTTAAAATAGAACAAGACAAAAATGGCGATTTTATTTTACTTTCTTATCCTTCTATTTTAGGTAAACCAGTACCTCGAAGTCCTGTTAGTTTTGCTCCTGCTTTATTAACCGCAATTGGTATTTTGGGAACTTTTACTGGTATTTTCTTAGGTTTACAAGGAGTAGATTTAGGTAATATTAGCGAAACCCAACAACTAATAGCAGCTAGTCAAAAGCTACTAATGGGAATGAAAACATCTTTTTCTACTTCCTTATTTGGTTTAGGCGCAGCCATTTTTTTTATTATATTTTTAAGAAGCTAATGAAATTTATACAAATAGCATAAAAGATGCAGACAAAGCTGCTGCTGAGGTATGTATGAAATTAAACGCGACTGCACATGGTTTGACAAGTGCTGCTGAATTTTTAGTTGCTGCTACTCAAGAACTTAAACATAGTAATAGCGATAACAATTTAGTTTTTGCTGAAAGTAGTGGAGGTAAATAATCATGAACGTATTTGAAAATTTTGAATCAGATACAGAAATTATTGAAGAAGATAATGCTGGTATTTGGTTATCTATCAGTGACTTAATGTCTGGTTTATTGATGTTTTTTGCTTTGTTGTTTATTGTGGTGCAGGTTCAGCTTCAACAAGAGATTCAGCAAGTCCAAAAATTAAAACAAGAGTTAGAAAAAGAAATACTAAAGGCGCAAAAGCTAGAAAAAGAATTAGAAACTTATAAAAGAATAATCGATCAATTACCTTTGAGAATAATTAGTGCGATCGAGGGAAAATTTGGTACTGGTGTTCTGGAAGTCGATCCTAAAACGGGAGATGTAAAAATAGGCGATCGAATTTTGTTTGATGAAGGAAGTGCAGAATTAAAACCCGCAGGAAAACAGTTTCTCAAACAGTTTATTCCCATTTATAGCAATGTTATTTTCTCTAACAAATTATTCGATAGCCAAATTACCCGTGTAGTTATTGAAGGTCATACTAGTTCTAAAGGTTCGGATAAAGCCAATATGGAATTAAGTCTTAGACGTGCCTTGTCAGTATCGGATTATATCTTTTCCCAACAATTAAACTTTGATACCAAAGAACAATTTAAACAAAAAATATTGGCTTCGGGAAGAGGTGAAATAGATGCCGATCGAAGCAAAGATAATCCGAGCGATCGCTTTGAACGAATTCGGATTTTATTACCTGAAAGTTCAGTCAATATTTTAGGTAATTATCTTAGTAATCAAGATGTCAGTATCTTACTAAATGATGGTAGTGATCCCACAGAAGTATGTATTTTTGATTTTGGCGATCGGTGTGTAGTTGAGTTTTTTCGGGGTGATGGTAGTGAAACCTCTATTATTAGAAAAGACTCTGAGATTGAACAAAAACTTTTTCACTCTCAATTATCAGTTAAGCGTCTTCGTTGCCTCGATCGTAATATTCACGATCATGAGTTTTGCTGGCAGTATTTTTGCGAACAATTACTGAGAACAAAAAATATTTTTCCTAATGAAAATATCCAGTATTTCAGAGGCTTATCCGAGCAACATGGGAAATACGACCGACAAACAGGATTACCTCAACCATCTCCACAAGACTTACAAAAGCGAACATATAAAGTAGAAAGATGGCAGCAAAAAATGGTTTGGTTAGAAAAAGAAGCCAAAGAATACTTTAATGAAAATTACATGCTACGCAAAGATTACTTTAATAATCTCTAATCAATGAGCATTAAAATTGTCTTGTTCGACTAATTGCCAAAATAAATCCTCTCCTGCGATGCTATCAAAACGCCGATCGATCCTGGCTTCTTTCCGATATTCGTCATCAATCTCGATCGCTTTTTGTAAACTTTCTACCGCCAAGCGCACTTCTTTCTTGGCAGCGTAACAAATTGCTTTATTGTAATAAGCAGGAGCATAATCGGACTGTATTTCTATACTGCGATCGCAACTAGCTATTGCTTCTTCGTATTTTTCTAATTGAATCAAGATTTTACTTCTATAGTTCCAAGCTTTCAGTAAGCCAGGATCGAGTTCTACTGCGCGATCGAATGAAGTCATAGCATCGTCATAACGTTCTAACATATCTAAAGCCATCCCCCGATTCATCCAGGCTACGGACTTGTCAGGTTGTATTTGTACTGCACGATCGAAAGATTGATAAGCTGCTTCATTTTGAAGTAACCTACCAAATGATACACCGCGATCGACCCAAGCTTGATAATAATCTGGATCGAGTTCTACTGCTTTGTCATAAGCTGCAATTGCTTCCGAATAACGTTTTAAACGATTGAGAGTAACTCCCCGATAAAACCAAGCCTCAGCGCGTTCTGGTTGTATTTTTAAAACTTTATTCAAAGCAGCAATCGTTCCTTCGTATCTCGATAATTCTTTCAAAGCTAAACCACGACGTAGCCAAGCTTCGGGATGATCTGGTTTTAATTCTAAAGCTCGATCGTACATGGCGATCGCTTCTTCATATTTTCTTTGGTTAAATAACTCGTTACCTTCTTCGATCGAACTACTCGGATCGAGGAATAATTGAGGATGATTGCTTTTAAGGCTTTCTATTTCCTTTGTTATGCTAGATACATCTTGCTGCATCTGGGTAATAGCTTCCCCCACAATTTCTTGAGGTGTAATTGCTGCTAATTCTTCTAAAATTTCTGTCTTACGAGTTTGCGCCTCAGACTCTATAGTTGTTAATTTAGTTGTAATTTGATTTTGTAGCTGTTCTAAATTGTCCAGAGATTGTTTTTGACTACTTTCTAGTTCTGACTGTAACTGAGAAAATTCTCGCTCTATTTCCCCTTGAATTTTTTGCAAATTAGTAACGGTTGCTGTTTTTTCTTGGCTAATATTGCGAGTTTCTTGAGAAATTTGAGCAGCAAATCTCGTTTCTAGTTGTTTGACATTGAGCAAAGTTTGTTTAATCTGTTGCTTAATCTGAGATTGAGTTTCCCTTAGCTGTTTAACTAATTCTTGTCCTAATTTGGTTAAGTCTTGAATCGCAGAATCTTTATCTTGTTCTGCTTTTTGGCTAGCTTTTAGCTTTAATTCTGACAAGTCAACCTTAAAATTAGCTTCTAATTTTTGTAAGGTATTTTTGATTTTCTCTTGTTCTTTTGCTATGTTTTTTTCTACTTCAGCTAAATTATTTACTAATGTAGATTCTGCTCGATCGAAATTGCTTAAAACTTGTTCTTTTTGTTGACGAACATCTGCTTGTAGCTTAGATAGCTGTGGCTTAAATCCATCGGCTAATTTTTCTATATTTTCTAGAGAAAGATTTGTCTGAGTTTTGGCTTCTGTTTGCAATATATCTAGTTTCTGAATATATTCATCTTTTGCTTGTTTGAGATTAATAATAATTTGGTCTTTTTGCTCTTCTACATCTTTTTGTAATTGAGATACCATCGGGGCAAATTCAGCAGCTAAATTATTCAAATTTGTTTGAAGAGAATCCCGTTTTTCTTGTATTTTTAACTGGATCTCAGACAATCGGTCGTTAAAATTGGCTGCCGATTGTTCTAAATTTTTGATAAGTACTTCTTTTTTTGCCTCGGCATCTGTTTGAATTACTTCTAACTGATTGGGGAAATTATTACTCAAACTAGTAAACTCTTGTAAAATAATTTCTGCTTGTTGTTCGACTTTAGTTTGTAATTGTGTGATTTGATTTGTAAATTGTGTTTCTAGTTTTTCTAAAGATTGATAAGTATTTTTTTGATGACTTTCGATTACATTAACTGCTTGTTCTTTAGATTGGGAAAGCTTTGCTAAAAGTTGAGTAATAGTTTCTTGTTGGTGGTTTAATTCTCGATAAAAATCTTTTGCTTGTCGATTTAGTTTTGTTTCTGTTTGTCTGGCAGTTTGTAAAATCTTGTTAACTTCTTTGGTTGTTTCGTCAAGCTTATTGCGAGCGATATCTAATTCTTGAAGATTGTTACTAACAATACTGCTAACTTCTCGAATTACCGCTCTTCTCAGCAGCCACAAAGTCGCGATCGCGCCGATGAGTAATAAGGCTAAAGTGACTAAAATGATTAGATTAAACTGAATCAAAGTTCGATTAAACAGTCGATCGATTTCAGCCTGATTTTGTTGTTCTGAAGTAGAATTATTTAACTGCGGAGCAGTTGTAGGAGTTTGGGCTAAGGTCAGCTTACTTGTCCGATTAGTTGAAACTTGCAGATCGAGCATTCCAATAGCAACCAGACAACTTGTCAAAATTATTCCGCCATGGAATATCAAGGGGAAAATATTTATGTTTTTGCGTCGCATCAAGTACTCCCTTTGTCTTTCGGTTGCTTATCTCTAGACTAATTAATTTTATTTTGGCATTGCCAATTAGTTATGAGATCTTTTTTTTAGCTAGTATTTTAAAATCGTTTACTATAGATAAAACTTTAAGTCTCATTTAAAGAAGTAACAACTTTAACAGATTAAATGTTACTTTCATTTATATTATCCATCTATTTGATGTCACTCTACCTCTGATAGCAGTTTTCTCAGATATGCCTTCTCAAACTATTCTGGTTCGTTCCCATGCACGTACTATTCATACCCGTCCAATCACTTTTATTTGCGCCCAATGCAAAGATACAACGACAAGAGAATGCTATCCAGGTAGAACTCCAAAATATTGTGTACGGTGCCGTCCCCGCAAAAAAAAATCTTCGCCTAACATCATCACAGAAAAAGGGATGTTTATCCCAACACATTATCTGATTGCTCCTAATAACCGCAAGACAGAAGTATGCCTCGAAAAAACCAATAATCCTGGATGGTATGGTGTAAGAACGGCATTAGATTGGTTTAGCGGTAGTTCGATTATTCAATATCACTCAGAAAAAGGTTTAGTCAGTAATAATACCCCCCTCGAAGGCTACAATCTTATACCAATACCAGAAGAATTGTCATCTTCTATAGAACCAGTCGCAACAAAAGGCAAATTAAAAGCAAAAGCGAAAAAAGCTCGGGTAAAAGATTTTGATTTTGTTCCCGTAGAGAATAGAGCTTATAGTAATCGGCAACTGATGAAAAGATTTAAGTGTGGCGATCGATTACTCAAAATTAAACGTTCTCAACCAGATTTCGCTGCTTGGAGTAAAGAGCGCGATCCTGAAGGAGTTGTCTGGAAATATCAGGATGGACATTTTTTACCATTATTAGGCTAGTTAACTCTAAAAAATCTTTATAAAAATTAATAATTGAACTTAGGGTTATGTTATCTAAGATTCATTTTCCCAGGTTAAGTTTAGGTAAGCTTTGGTTATACAGAACATTCACAATTTAGAGGTATTCTTCGCCATTCAAGCTTTAAAAATTGCCACCTCATAAACCTTAACTTTGTCTGAAAACCTATCCGAATCAGTCAAACGAGCGGATTTGCTTCCAGAGAGATAGCGATCGCTATTAAAATAATTTGCAATTTTTACTTCCTATCTAGGGGATTATCGTTCCCCAACAAGGGTAATTTGGAAAAGCTGCTCTAGCCGAAACTCTTCGCTCTCAGCAGGGCATTTCTGAAAATAACACAAAGAAACCTCTAATATAGTTTACAATAGTTAACATAGAAACGTAGCATTGTAAAAATCTAGACCGCGATCTCGATCGACAACGTAGTACACCAGAGAGATGAAAAATTTGTTGAAAAATACTCATGCAGACAGATTTTCTTAATTAAAAAGCTCTTTATAGTTTGAATTAAAGCATCTAGACCATTAGCTCGATCGAAAAAAAACTTAATCTAAGTACTCCAGTCTTCTCATATTTTTTTTCTTTTTCTGGGAAGCTAAAATAAAGGACTCATCTATAACCAATTTCTCTAACCCAACTCTATCTCAAGCAAACTCAATCTCAAGCAAACTTAAGTCATGAAAACAGCCAGCAAATCTAACGATTTAGTTAGAACTTATCTTAAAGAAATCGGTCGTGTACCGCTACTAACCCATGAAGAAGAAATTCTTTACGCTAAAAGAGTGCAGAAGCTAATAACCGTAGAGAAAATCAAAGAATCTCTGCAAGCAGAAACAGGAACAGAAGTAACTGATGCAGAATGGGCTAAAGCTGCAAATATGGATGAAGCACAGTTAGAGGCTATTATTCAAGCAGGAGAAGCAGCTAAACAAAAAATGATCGAAGCTAATTTGCGTCTGGTTGTTTCTGTTGCCAAAAAATATCTTAAGCGCAATTTGGATTTGCTTGACTTGATTCAAGAAGGTACTATCGGTATGCAAAGAGGTGTAGAGAAATTCGATCCTACCAAAGGTTATCGCTTTTCTACCTATGCTTACTGGTGGATTCGTCAAGCAATCACCCGTGCGATCGCTGAAAAAGGTCGTACTATTCGTCTTCCCATTCACATTACCGAAAAACTGAACAAAATTAAAAAAGCCCAGAGAAAATTAGCGCAACAAAACGGTAGAACAGCAACGATTGGGGAATTAGCCGACGAATTAGAGCTTACACCCAAACAAGTACGGGAATATCTAGAGCGATCGCGCCAACCTATTTCTTTAGATGTCAGAGTAGGAGATAATAACGACACTGAATTGGGCGAAATGCTGGAAGATACAGGTCAATCTCCCGAAGACTATGCTACTTATTCTTCTTTAAGAAGGGATTTAGAAAAACTCATGGCAGATTTAACTCCCCAACAAAGAGAAGTTATTGCTCTTAGATTTGGTCTAGCGGATGGTAAGCCTTTAACTCTAGCTAAAATTGGAACTTGCTTAAATATTAGTCGTGAAAGAGTACGTCAGATAGAACGGGAAGCATTATCTAAATTAAGGAAGCGTAAAACTTTTATTCGCGAGTATCTGGCAAGTTAATTATAATTAATTGTGGTCGGCAAAATAGAATTGCTTGGTTCGGTTTTACTGACCTCAATTAAGCATAAAATTGTTACATTGGTAGCAACATTACTTAAACAATTGTTGGAAAGCAACCGAGTTACGACCTTTTACAACTAAATTCAAGAGGTGAAAAGTGAACCAAGAATCTAACCGTCCCCAAAGCATCTTCGGTAGTGAAGGTGATGCTAATAGTCTATGGCAATACGTTCAATCTCTCAGTCCTGAAACTATTGCTCATCTATCTAAACCCGATTCCCATGAAGTTATGCAAGTAATGGAAAGAAACATTATTGGGTTACTAGGTAATCTTCCCTCCGAGCAATTTGAAGTTTCTGTAAGCACCAATAGAGAGAATTTGGGCAAATTATTGGCTTCGGCAATGATGAGTGGATATTTTATTAGAAATGTAGAACAACGCCTGAAGTTTGAAAAGTCATTTCAGGGAGTAGAAGAATTGTAAATTGTCAAAATTGCAAGTTCTGGCTTAAGAAGACACAGAATTAAGATTGAAAAACTTATTTGAGATAATTATCTGTGGCGTTAGCTGGTTTTTGACCTTATTTTGCTAGAAAATAGAAGCAATTATTAAAGAACTAATTACTTATTGTAATACCATATAGTAATTAGATATTTAGCCAATTAAGGGTTTAAATAAAGGTAATTATATTAAACCCTATCATAAAAATTGACTAAAAAAATTCTTATGAGCCAGACAAAGTCTACCTTACCCTATAAACGCATTGGTGTAGCCGTTATACGCAACGATCGAGGACAGATACTAATCGATCGCCGACGCAAGGAAGGGGCAATGGGTGGCTTATGGGAATTTCCTGGAGGCAAAATTGAAAAACATGAAACAGTTGAGGAGTGTATTGCCCGTGAAATAAAAGAAGAGTTGGCTATAGAGATAGCAGTAGGAGAATGTCTCACAGTAGTCAACCATACCTATCCTACTTTTAAAATTAGCTTATTCGTTCATGAATGCCAATATATAAGCGGTAAACCCCAACCCCTTGCCTCGGATGAAATTCGTTGGGTTAATCTAGAAGAGATGAGTCAATATAATTTTCCTGAAGCTAATCAATCAATAATTACCATCTTAAACTATCCTAATGAGTAAAAATGACAGCGAAATCTGCCCCTAAAGACCTAATTGTCAAGGAGTTTTCCACTTCTAAGCAAGCGAAATTGTTCAAATCTCTTCAGCAATCTCGCCTTAGCGGTCAACTTATTTTTACTCATCCTCATTTAGAACATCAATGGTGCTTTTATCTTTATCTGGGCAAAATTATTTATGCTACAGGGGGAATTCATCCTTTAAGACGCTGGCAAAGATCTGTATCTGTCTATTTACCACAAATTTCTTTTAATCTCAAAGCAGAGGTAAAAGCAGGAACAATAGATATTAATAACGATCTTTGGGGATATCAAAAACTATGTCACTGGCTACGACAAGAAAAAATTACTGAAGAACAGGGGGAGAGGTTCATTGAGGCTATCGTTGAAGAAATATTGTTTGATATTACTCAAAGAATTGAAGTTATCTGCAAATTTTATCAAAATCAAACTATCGAACCTCAATTTAATTTAGTCTCTCCCCAAAAACTAATCAAGAAAAACCAGCTTATTTGGCAAAATTGGCAAAAAGCTAAAGTGGCAGATCGTTTTCCGAGTATGGCACCAACCATACTTCAAGATCAACAATTACAGCAAAGTACTTCTAAACAAGCTTATCAAAACATCTGTAAACTTTTAGATGGCAACAGAACTATTCGGGAATTAGCGACCGAGCTAAAGACTTCTCCGTTACAGGTAATTCGCTCTTTTTTACCCTATATTCAGTCAGGAGTTCTCGGTTTAGTAGAAGTTCCCGATTTACTAGATTTAGCTTCAGAAAGTTTGGTTATCATACCTCAAAATAAAGATAAACCTTTGGTTGCTTGTATTGATGATAGTGAAATGGTATCTTTCACCATGGAGCAAATTTTATCGATCTCGGGTTATCGTTTTTTAGCTATCAACGATCCCCTCAGAGCTATTGCTACTTTACTAGAATATAAACCAGACTTAATTCTTTTAGATATTGTTATGCCCGAGATCGGTGGTTATGAACTATGCTCTACCCTAAGAAAACACCCCGCTTTTGCCAAAATTCCTATTGTTTTTTTGACCAGTAATGATGGAATGCTCGATCGCCTTAGAGCAAAAATGGTTGGCTGTTCTGACTTTATTAGTAAAACGATCGATTCAGAGAGATTACTGAGTCTAATTAGTAAACATTTAGACAAACAATAAAACCAAACTAAGGGCATTAGTGTGTCAATTGAAAATCTGGAATATTATCCCGATTTATAGTTCTAAAAATAGTCATCCTATTAATAGGCATCTTGCAGAAAACATCTAAAATATCGAAAAACTAGAAAAAATATTGATTTTTTAGCTTTTGTCTAAAAAATGCTCTCTTACCTGAAAAGTAACATGGCGATCGCTATTGTGGGACTTATGCAAGATTGCTAATATAAGCAGCTGATGTGAGGAAGCATAACCATGATCGAAGATTTTACCAACTTTTTGACGCGTTTTCTAACAGCCGTTGTTTTTACTTCTTTGCTCATTTCATGCCAAAAAACTGCTAAAGAGCAACCAACTTTGCCTCAAGCCCCCGAACAACAACAAACAGAGTATCTATAATACCCTTCTATAGTTTCACGATGAGGTAATATAATATATTGATTATTATTTTTTTATATTAGTTAAAAATTTACTAAGAAAAAGACATATAAGCCAGATAAAAGTTATCAAAAGTGTAGATGTTGAGCGGTTAGTGAATTATGTCGAAAATTTTAATAATTTCGATCGGAGTTTTCGTTTTTTTAATGGTAATTACCCTAGTATTAGATGCTCTACTATATCAAGATGAGCAGCTTTAAAATGATATTTTTTTAGTCGCTACTAAATAAATTGATAAGGCACCAAAAAGTGCCTGTATATTGCTTTTGTATTACAAAAGCAATAAATAAATTTATTAGTTGGAAGCCAGCTAGAGGACTTACTCGAATGTAACTTATGCTTCTACTGGTTTTTGGTCGGGGTTAATCTTACTAGAAGCAACTTTACGAGTTGGTTCTTCTTCCATAGACGTAAATTCGATATGGTTGAGTAAAGTAGTTACAAAAGCAAATAAGAGAAACGGTAAAGATAAAACTAAAACAATTCCTACTGTTGCTAAAGCATAAATCTGTCGAGTACTACTCCATAGTGCCAAAGTAGTAGCAAGACTAATAAAAATAACAATTAGCCAAACGATAATTTGACCATATATATCACCGAAAGTTAGGGTGCAGATCATGCGGTATCTTTGTGATTCTCGCTCCATTAATTTTCACCTTGTATATTAAAACTGCTTATACTTATAGGCTAACGTCACGAGCGCAAACAGGATGATATCTCAATGTTTTTCAAAGAAGGAGCGCAATATTTGTTTACAAAATTGAATTAATAAAATCGGTCGCCCTTTTTTAACTTGATAGATGAGTAAATTCTGTGGAAATTTTTGATTTTTCTCATTTTAGAGAAACCTTGTAATACTCTGGATTAGGAAAGCAAACTAAGTAAGGTACTTTAGAGATGGCTGAAGGTTCTATTGTTGAAGAGCGTGATTACACTTTAATTATTGACAAAAGTGGAAGTATGTCCACTAACGATCGAGTAGGTGGGAAAACTCGTTGGGATGCAGCCCAGGAATCTACTTTAGCTTTGGCAAAAAAATGTGAGGAAATCGATCCTGATGGGATCACAGTCTATTTATTTTCTGGGCGTTTCCGAAGATATGACAATGTTACCTCTGATAAAGTAGCTCAAATTTATCAAGAAAACGAGCCAATGGGACGCACCGATTTAGCTAGTGTCTTGCAAGATGCTCTAGAAAATTATTTTCAACGAAAAGCGGAAGGAAAAGCTAAAGCTAATGGTGAAACTATTCTCGTAATTACAGATGGTGAGCCTGATGATTATAAATCGGTTATGCGGATAATTATCGAGGCTTCTCGTCGAATCGATCGAGATGAAGAATTGGGTATTTCTCTAATCCAGGTTGGCAAAGACGCTAAAGCAACTCAGTTTCTTAAAGCTTTAGACGATCGACTAGAAAATGCTGGGGCTAAATTTGATATCGTTGATACTATCACCATGGAGGATATGGAAGATACTCCCCTAGCAGAAGTATTGCTCAAGGCAATAACGGATTAGTCAGTTGTTATTAGCTGTTAGCTGTTAGCTGTTAGCTTCAATTATTTGCTAGAGATGCTGACAAGCTAAAGCTAACGGTTTTTTGTGATAATACAATTAAATCAATAAAAATTAGTTTTATCTCAAATTTTTTAGCAACAACTGCCGACAAAATACTAGGATATAGGAGTGAGCGATCGAAATTTTCCCTTAGATTCCTTAGAAAAAGGTAACTGGTTTAAGCTAATTTGTGGGGCTAGTTTTCAAGACCTTTCTGCTGTCCGTAACTTGGCATTAAGCTATAGTTTGGCAGGTGCTGATTGTATTGATGTTGCTGCCGATCCCGCAGTAATTTTAGCAGCCAAAGAAGGAATTGCTATAGCAAAAGAAAGGGCTAATCTTGTTGCCGATCGAGGTTTGGCTTGGAAAGGAACGCCATGGTTAATGGTAAGTCTAAATGATGGAGAAGACCCTCATTTTCGTAAAGCCGAATTCAATACTATTGAATGTCCCCAAGACTGTCCTCGTCCTTGCGAAAATATTTGTCCAGCTAATGCGATAACTTTTAGTCAGCAAGAGCATGAATTTTCTGGTGTAATCGAACAACGTTGTTATGGTTGTGGTCGTTGCTTGCCCGTTTGTCCCAGTCAACTAATTTTTGCTCGTTCCTATGTATCAACGCCAAGTACAATAGTACCTTTAATTAAAGAATTAGG
Source organism: Xenococcaceae cyanobacterium (assembly GCA_051439545.1). Taxonomy (GTDB): domain Bacteria; phylum Cyanobacteriota; class Cyanobacteriia; order Cyanobacteriales; family Xenococcaceae; genus JASJDJ01. Next base: position 38,151 of record JBFRWK010000234.1, read on the forward strand.
CATAGATGCTATAGAAATTCATACTCAAGTAGGACATGAAGTAGATTTTGCCCAATTATGGCAAGAGATCGAGCCTTATGCCGAACGATTAAAATTATTAGCAATTAGTTGTCCCGATGCTCCTGGTGTAATTGAGTATCTTCGATATATTTATGCTCTAATCTCTCCTCTACCAATTCCTTTGATTTGGCAAACTGATGGTCGTCCTATGAGTGGAGATATTGGTAAAGGAACTACTCATGCAGCGATCGCTTTAGCCCAAAAAGTATTACAATCTGGTTTAGCTGGATACATCCAGTTAGCAGGAGGAACTAATGGATATACTGTTACCAAGCTCCGAGCTAATGGATTATTAAAATGCCATGGTGAAGAAAATTTATCTGCACTCAGATCGACAAATAAACAAGTACAATCCCATTTTATTGCTGGCGTTGCTTACGGGAGTTATGCCCGTTCTCTATTATCACCAATATTAGAACAATTAACGCTCATGAATTATAATTCTTCACCTTTTCCCATGCAGAAAAAGCAATTTTTCCTCCAGTTAGAAAATAATCCTCAGCTACTTGGGCAAGCTGTAGGTATCGCTAACGATCTAGTATCTCAACTGAAATTGAGTAATAAACACGATCTTTCTGCTAACAAGTAGACAAAATTAAAATTAATTTATTTATTATCCTTTTATTATCAAAAAATTAGTCTTGAATGACACGAGAAAATATAGCTTCCCATCGAATGCAAGTTACCGACAATCTGGATAAATTACTAGAAATTTTTCCCGAATCGATCGAAAATCATATCTTAGAACATCCTCAAACCAAAGAGGGTAAATTGATTGAAGTAGTAATGGATTTAGGACGATTACCAGAAGCTCGTTTTAGCAACGAAGTAGCTTATCTAGGTAATAATCCCGTATCTAGAGAAGAGATTAAATACTGCGTCGAGCGAGTGGGAATGTTCAGTAGTGATAATCGTGCAGGAATAGAAAGAACTTTACATCGAATTAGTGCGATGCGCAATCGGACAGGAGATATCATTGGTCTGACTTGTCGGATTGGTCGGGCAGTATTCGGTACAATCGTAATGATTCGGGAGTTAATTGAAACTGGTCAGTCTCTTCTTTTGCTAGGTCGTCCTGGAGTTGGTAAAACTACTGCCTTAAGAGAAATTGCCAGGGTGTTAGCGGATGAACTAAATAAACGAGTTGTAATTATCGATACTTCCAATGAAATTGCTGGAGATGGGGATGTACCTCATCCCGCTATCGGTCGCGCTCGGCGGATGCAGGTGGCTCGCCCAGAATTACAGCATCAGGTGATGATTGAAGCTGTAGAAAACCATATGCCAGAGGTAATTGTCATCGATGAGATTGGTACAGAATTAGAAGCTTTAGCTGCTAGAACCATTGCAGAAAGAGGCGTACAATTAGTAGGAACTGCTCACGGAAATGCGATCGCTAATCTAATTAAAAATCCTACCCTATCCGATTTAGTTGGGGGTATTCAAGCAGTTACCCTCGGAGACGATGAAGCGCGTCGTCGAGGCTCTCAAAAAACGGTTTTAGAACGGAAAGCCCCACCGACTTTCACTATAGCCGTAGAAATGTTAGAAAGGCAAAAATGGGTGGTTCACGAAAATGTAGCCGAAACTGTAGATAATTTATTGCGGGGTGTCGAACCAGCAGCACAAATCAGGACAGTAGATGATAGTGGGGATGTGAGTATAGTCCACCAAGAATCTAATGCTTTTAGGAGTAATAGTTTAACTCCAACTAGTGCTATTGCTACACCAATGCGACCAAGAGGATTGAGAGCATCGGGAAGGATGCCTGCGGTTGCCCCCCTCTCCAGCAGAGAGCGGAAAATTAATGGTAATTTCGAGCAGATGCTAGAACAATCTTGGCAGACTCAAGAACCAACCAGTAATAAGCTTCGCGTTCCTGGCCCTAACGGGGAAGATTGGCCCGTTTATATTTATCCTTATGGTATCGGTCGCGGTCAATTAGAACAAGTAATTGATGTCCTAGATTTGCCCATCTTACTTACTAAAGATATTGATAGTGCAGATGCAGTTTTAGCCTTGCGATCGCAGATCAAAAACCATTCTAAATTACGAAATATAGCTAAAAATCGCCATTTACCCATTCATGCAGTTAAATCTAACACTATACCGCAAATTACTCGTTCTTTAAGGCAAATACTCGACCTAGAAGATCCGAATATCCCAGAAGCAACGGATTTACGCTTATTTACTCAAGCAGGTAATGACGATGAAATTGAAGCTCTAGAAGAAGCTAGATTGGCAGTAGAACAAATTGTTATTCCTAAAGGACAACCAGTAGAATTACTTCCCCGTTCTGCCAAAGTACGGAAAATGCAACACGAGTTAGTAGAGCATTATCACTTACAGTCCGATAGCTTTGGGGAAGAGCCTAACCGCAGACTCAGGATTTATCCTGCTTAAGTCCGACTGTCAGCTATTTAATCAGAATTTCGTATTTTACAATACAAAATCTTTTCTTAATTTTATTTCCAAATGTCAAAAAAATTTGATAACCTAAGCTAATAGCTTTGGGAGCAGAAGATAAGCGTGGATACATTAATTGGTCGTGGAAAGAAGGCCCGACGAGCCTATGGATTTGATGAGATAGCACTTTCTCCTGGAGTGCGAACTTTAGACCCTAATTTGGTAGATACTAATTGGAAAATTGGTGGAATCGAACGAGAAATTCCTATCCTGGCTAGTGCTATGGATGGAGTGGTCGATGTCAAAATGGCAGTATTACTATCAGAATTAGGTTCGATGGGAGTTCTCAATCTCGAAGGCATTCAAACTCGTTATGATGACCCAGAACCAGTTCTGAATCGTATTGCCTCTGTAGGTAAAGATGAATTTGTTGGTTTGATGCAAGAGTTGTATGCCGAACCAATTAAGCCTCATCTTATCGAACAAAGAATTAAGGAGATTAGAGATCGAGGAGGAATTGCTGCGGTTAGTTTGACTCCTCTAGGTGCAAGCAAATACAGTGAAATAGTAGCTAAAGCAGGTGCAGACCTTTTATTCGTACAAGCAACGGTAGTATCTACTGCCCACCTTTCTCCAGAATCTGTTACTCCGTTAGATTTGGCTAGTTTCTGCCGAGAAATGCCTATGCCTGTAATTTTGGGTAACTGTGTGACTTATGAGGTAGCACTAAATTTAATCAAAGCTGGTGCTGCTGCTATCTTAGTGGGTATTGGACCTGGTGCTGCTTGTACTTCTCGTGGTGTTTTGGGAGTGGGTGTACCTCAAGCAACGGCAACGGCTGATTGTGCAGCAGCTAGAGATGATTATTATGCCGAAACTGGGAAATATGTCCCCGTAATCTCGGATGGAGGTATTGTTACTGGAGGAGATATCTGTAAATGTCTTGCTTGTGGTGCAGATGCCGTGATGATTGGTTCGCCCATAGCTCGCGCTGCCGAAGCTCCTGGTGGTGATTATCACTGGGGTATGGCAACACCAAGTCCAGTCTTACCTAGGGGGACTCGCATCAAAGTGGGTACAACAGGAACAATTAGAGAAATTTTAGTCGGTCCAGCAAAATTAGATGATGGCACCCATAACCTTCTCGGTGCAATTAAAACCAGTATGGGGACTCTGGGAGCAAAAAACCTTAAGGAAATGCAACAAGTAGAAGTTGTTATTGCTCCTTCTCTACTTACAGAAGGTAAAGTGTATCAGAAAGCACAACAATTGGGTATGGGTAAATAAATATAGCAATAAATTTTTATCTTTTTTGAATCTCTTCGAGATTGAAGGGACGCAGATTCTAGTTAATAGTTTTTAGGGGCGAATGTCGGTTCGCCCCTAAGGTCATTGATTTTATTAGTTATTAGTTTTTCGGTCAGACCGATAGGTAAAAAACGAAAAACTAAATTGATAGATTTTATCGGCAGGGCTTGAACCCATCCTTGCAAGAATCATTACCATTGGTTGTTAGTAATTAAATAATTTTCACCAAAACCAATGGCTAGTATAATATTACTAAGGGATATAAGAATCTGATTCTTTAAAGTTATTAGATTTTCAGTTTATCAACGTCTATCATCCACAACCGTTCTGCTAGGGAGTTTAATCCCCTGTGAATGATAACAAGTAGAGGAAGCGATAAAAACTCTACTCCGTTATAGCCTGAATTAACACTGCTTGTACCTCTGACATCGCTCTCCTTTGATGTACAATAAAGGAACACAACGGTAAAACTTCCTTGCAGTATTCTTGATTATGTTATCAAACTAACATTTTTATTTGAAAATAAAGAGCGAATAAGCCTAAAAAAAAATAAAAAGTATCATTAATACATATAAATTAATATCGATACTTATTTATTTTGATTAAAGATAATTAAATCCAACCCAAAGCGTTGCCAATTGCTATACCAATAGCAATTCCTGCAAAACCACTGAAGAACATAGGCAAAAAACTCCAATCATTTTGGAAATAATTTTGATTGGTTGTAGTTTGATTATTTTGCATCTTTATAGGTCTTTTTCTTGTATTAATTAAGTCCAAGATAAGACTATAAAAATACTCCGTGTATGATTTGATAGACAAGTATCAAGTGATCTCGATCGCTATATGAAGCACAAAAATACTAGTAGCAGAATTATTGGACTAACTGGAGGAATTAGCACGGGAAAAACTACTGTTTCTAATTATTTGGCGAAAACTTATCGATTACCAGTATTAGATGCAGATGTCTATGCCAGAGAGGCAGTTAAACCAAATTCACCGATTTTAAATGATATTTTAGCTCGATATGGCGATCGCCTAATTTTAGCTGATGGTAGTCTTAATCGTCCTGCTTTAGCAGAAATTATTTTTGAGAATGCTACAGAAAAAAAGTGGTTGGAAAGTAAAATTCATCCTTTCGTGCGCGATCGCTTTAGAGAAGAAATGCAAAAATTAGCAGGAGAGACTATGGTGTTAGCTATTCCCTTACTTTTTGAAGCTAAGTTAACAGATTTAGTTACAGAAATTTGGGTGGTTTACTGTGATGAGCAAGAACAATTGGCACGGTTACAGAAAAGAGATAATCTTACTTTAGAACAAGCTAAAACTCGTATTGCCAATCAACTACCTCTAGCAGATAAAATATCCCGAGCAGATGTAGTTTTAGATAATAATTTAGATTGTAATCATCTCTTTGCTCAGATCGATCGAGTAATGAAGTAAATTAAAAATCATCTCCTGCGTCTATTTTGCGAACAATCAAGACAACTAATCCAGCTAAGGTCGCTACAAACAAGAGAATTCCTACCATAACCCAATTCCCCGTTGCACCAGTTATCACTAAAGCAGCTACATAGGGGATAATAATAATGGAAGAATAAAAAATTTTGGTTGAGCGATTCCATTCGATATTCCAATCTGTTCCTACTCTCGATCCTTTTCCACCTCTGGGTAAAGATTTTGGTGCTGCGCCTAAACCTTTACTTTTGTTAAGTCTATTTTTATCTAGTTTTTTTCTTTTAGGCATATTCTTGTTTCCTCGAACTTCCGCTCGGTGATTTCACTTTTTCTACCTTAAACTGTCAATAGAATAAATAAAACCCTCAACAAAATTGTTAAGGGTTGGCAAATAGTAATAGCAAATTAATAAATTATTAGCTGGCGTTAGCCTGATTTATGCAAACCATTCTTCTACAGCTTCTTCCTTAGTATTAGTGTTACGAGAAGGAGTTTCTCGATTAAACTTCATGTGGACAGAACGAGTTTGTTCGCCATCAGCAGCAACAGCCACAATTGGATAATCGATTAAACCATCTTGGAAGGACATTTGAAAACGGAAAGTACCATCAGGATTTAGTTTGATTTGGCGATCGCCAATAGTGACAGTTGCATCGGGTTCGGTTGCACCGTAAACAATTAATTCAGCGTCGGCAACCAACCAGAATTTGCGAGGACGTACGGGTGGTGCAGAACCAGAGAAACCAACTCCAGACATACCGATACCAGACATATTCAAGCCAGATACGGTAGGAACTGCCCACATACCAACTCCAGAGGGGAAGACATAAGAGCTAATTGCTTGTTCTGGTACTTGCTGCATCGAACCGAAGAGAGAACCAGCAACACGCATAGCTTCGGTAGTTTGCGCCATACCGAAAATTTCTTCGTATATAGGACTTTCACCCGCAGCAGGAGTAGCTTGTTTTTTGCTGGGAGGCACGAGAGTATAAACAGTTTTGCCTGTCAAATCTTGTTCCCAATCTACAGTAACAAAAGCATCTTCAATCCAGTCAGAAGGATAGACTGGGGGAACGCGGACTGGTATAGAACGAGCTAACACTAACCAACGGCCATCCGCACAGCGATAACCCATATCTACTACATAATCGCGATCGCTTACAGGAATCGGTAAATACCATTCTCTGGCTAACTCATCACAAAGATATTCTTGTACATTGTGAGGAGCTTGGTTATCTAAATTAACATCAGTAACATCATAAAGACGTATTGCTAACTGTTGTCCCCCTTGACGACGTAACTCTTCTTTATGCTCGTTGGGTACATCCCAATAAGTATATGCCCATTGGGGATCGCGAGGCATTAAAACAATACGACTGTCTCCGTAACCACCAGGTAGTTCTCCCAAATCTCGATCTACAGATGCTAGGGGTGCCTCAGCACGATCTTCCTGACCGACTTCAAATTTTGCAGCTTCCACTTGTTGTTCCTCCTGGATTTCGGATATGTCTTGAGCTAATCTTTCTTGTTCTATTTTTTTTATTTCAGCCAATAATTGCGCTTTACGCATTCGGCTATATCGGGATATGTTATATTCGCTGGCAACTCTTCTTAGTTGCCTTAAAGTCATTTCTTCTCTGGGTGGGCGTTCTTTTGCCATTTTGATTACAGCCTCCGATTTTTTAGACGGTAACTAGCTGTCAGTGGCGTTTAAGACTCTATATTAATAAGACTGAATGCTTATCTTTACTGGTCTTTTTACCTCTTTTTTTAACTACAAGGAATAAGAATCTTCCTTGTCTAGTCGCCTAAATATATATAACAGGAGGATTCCTCTAAAAATCAAGGTCTTGTTATTGATAATATTAGTGATTTGACGCAATTATCGGCTTTGTGGGGATCGCTATGTCATCAAATTATAACATTTTTGGCGATTATCTTATTCAGATTAGTCAACTAACCCAATTAATGTGATGAAGCTATAACATTTTGAGCTAGAGGACAATTATCGAGGACTTCAAGATTGTTACTAATTTGTGCGATCGACTTAAGGCTAGCGATAATGAATTTCTTCTATTGGTTGTTGTTTTTGCTGTTGAAGTTCATGAGGTTTTTTAGTTAATCCCAATTTGTTCAACAAAATCACCATTCCTACCGAGAGAAGTAATCCTACACTCAAGCCAAGACCAATTAAGATAATGAGAAGACGTTTGAGTTGCTTTTTACGAGCAAGAAGACTTTCTGGCGAGATGTTTTCACTATTTTCATGATTATTAGTTTCAGCTTGAGAAAGTTGAAATCCATTACCGTTCGCAGATTCATCAAAGTCAAAATTATGGGGTGGTTGATTCACGAGCAAATACGCTTAGTATAGATACTGATATTTAATTATTCTAAGTTGTTACAACTTTTCTCAATTTTTTCTTAATATCTAAGTGTGATGCGATATATTTATTATTTTTATGGTTATTAGATTGGTACAGTGAAACAATTGCTGATTGTTGATAAAAGAGAGTATTTGATTCTAAACAAAGATTTAACGATCGCGCAGGTTTCAGTCTTAGCAGATAAATATGCCGAATTTCCCGAACAATTGAGAGTCGGAGAGGATGTTCGACTTAGTTTCCCTGAGTTTGTGGGACTTGAAGATACTTTAAGCAATTTGCTCTCCCTAGATCGAAGCAATTTTCTTCTCAAAGGCATTACTCGCCATTCAGCAGAAGATAATCTATTATATTTTGATATTGATATTCAAAAAATTGAAGATAGGTTAATTGTTTTTTTTGAAGATGTCACAGAATTGATGACTCTTAAACAATCTCTAATACAACAGGTTAATGAAGCAGAAATATTATTAGCTTCTTTAAAAAGATTTGAAGAATGTACTAATAAAATTATTGCTTCAATGGGAGATATTTTAATCATTGTCACTTATTCTGGGAAAATCGAGCGGATTAATAAAGCTGCTAAAAAATTATTTGGCTATCCTAGTTCAGAGTTACTCGGTCAATCAATTTCTCAATTAATTACAACTCCTAATTTTGAGCATCAACAATTATATAATTCCCATCAAGCTAGTCAACAATCAGTGCAACAAATAGAGTTGAATTGTCGAAATAAACAAGGAGAATTAATTGAGATTGAATTTAATTTCTCTGTTGTTCCGACAGAAGTTCCTGGGTTATTTAAATGTATTTATTTAGGTCGAAATATAACTGAGAGAAAAAGAATAGAGACTGAAATGAGGAAAGCTTTAGAACAAGAAAAAGAATTAAGAAAATTAAAATCTAACTTCGTTTCTATGGCATCTCACGAATTTCGTAATCCTCTCAGTAGTATTATGATTTGTACCGATCTGTTAATGCACACAGAGCGAGATATTTCTGAAGAAGAATACGCTCTATACTTAAATGCAATTAAATCATCTGCTAATAATATGCAATATTTGTTAGAAGATATTTTGGTTTTGAGCAAAACCGAATCAGGCAACACGGCCTTTACGCCTGATTGGCTTAATTTAGAAGAATTGTGCCAGCAAATAATCGAAGAATTAGCAATAATTTATCAAGAGCGAAAAATAAACTTAACTGGATTTGGTTTTCCCTTAAAAATTTATGGAGATAAAAAGCTACTCAGGCATATTTTAACTAATCTCTTGAGTAACGCACTCAAATATTCTCCCGATCGAGAAACTGTAGACTTAAAACTAGCCTATCTTCAAGCAGAGGAATTAATTACACTTCAAATTATCGATCGCGGTATTGGTATACCAACAGAAGTGCAAAAACATTTGTTTGAATCTTTTTATCGGGGTAATAACGTTGGAGATATACCTGGTACGGGTTTGGGTATGTCCATCGTCAAAAAAGCAGTAGATATTCATAGGGGTACTATTGTTGTTGATAGCGAGATTGGTGTAGGAACAACAATAACCGTAACTTTACCAAAACAATAATTAGTCTTGGATGATTGAATTGTTAAATTAAGATTGCTCCGCGATCGCGCTCGGAGTAGATATTATAATAATTTTAACTAAAGCTATAAGGGTTTTAAGATAAAACCTTTTTTATTAATTATAAAGCGGTGTAACCTCAACCTTGTATTATAAAATTATTTGTAACAAGCTTAGGGAGTAGAGATAGTGACAGAAATAACCAAAGAAGAAATGCGAAAAAGATTGGGTAATGTAAGTCAGTTACGCGATCTTTTATTAGGAGATAAAATTGAAGAATATGAAGCAAATTTCGCCTCATGCAGTCAAAGATTGGATATTTTGGAATCGTCATTAAGTAAGTTTCAGTCGGAAGTCAACGATCGCCTCAACAAAATACAAGATTCATTTTCTCAAGAAATTAATGCTGCGGTGGATTCTTTAGAGAAAAAAATTCAGTATCTGAGCTTAACTACTCATGAAGAAACCAATAAACTAAAACAAGAAATTGAAGCTAAATCTCGTAGTGCTTCTCAAGGTATAGATTTACTTCAAAACAGTTTGAGAAATGAAACAAGTTATCTTAAAGATGAACTATTTAAAACTAGAAATACTTTAGGAGAAGACTTGCAAAATTTAAAAAAACAAGTTTTAGAAAAAATTGAAACTAATTTATCGGAATTAACTGAAAGTAAAGTTTCTCGCACAGATTTATCTGAACTTTTATTTGAACTATCTCTTAAACTAAAAGGAAGCGATTTTGTTCCTAGTTTAAAAGAAGCTACAGAGACAAACATGAAGACAGAGCTTATCTTACCCGAACAACGGAGCGAAAGTAATCATGATGACGATTCCCATTAAACTTCTCTTAATTTTAGGTAAAAACTAAAGTAAATTTTAAATTCGCCTTGCTCGATCACCTTTGATTTGCTCGAACTCTTAACTAATCGAAAAGATTAATAGTTATCAAAACCGAACCTGAGTAAAATTATATACTAGTCTCGCTCGGGAGCAATTTAACAGGAAAAGAGCAATGGCGACTAAAGAAAATAAATTAAACTCAAGCAGCAAATCAGATCCAGAAATTTTACAAAATCTCAACAGTTTAATCGAGCTACTTTCGGAATTAAATCGGGTAGACGAAGATGTATCTATAAATAAGCAAAAAAATAAAGTAGTCCCGAAAAATAAATCTCAATTTGTCAACGATACTCATCATCTAGAGATAGATTCAAGCTCGAAAAAAAATTCGGATTTACCTAATAATTTTATTAGCAACCAAGAAAAAAACAAGCAGCTTTTAATTGGGAAAGAAAAAAGCCAGAACTCCGTTAGTTTAAAATCTTCAAATAATCATCATTTAGATAATAAGAATAATTCAGTTTTAACCCCTCGGAATAATCAGCAAAATCCCCATATTACTCCTTTGCAACAAACGGTTAAAAAAATAGAAAATCAAATAGAAAATAACCAAAAACAAATTGATGAAGTTATAGATTCTGTTAATTCTCTTTTATCTTTAACTACAGAACTAATTAGCCTTCAACCTGATGCTACACCTCAAGGGATTATGGCTAAAATTACACCATTAATCGATCGCATTATCGAGCAAAGGTCTAGGGAAGATCTAGTTAGAATGGGAGAAGTACTTGCTAATATTGTACCAGTGGCGATTACCCAAAAAATAGAAACTACACCTCAGTCGATCGCTAAAGCATTAGCTCCAGAAATAGCTCTTTCAATTCAGGAACAGGTGCGTATCGATAAAGAATCTATTTCTAGAAGTATTGGCCCAGAAATGGGTAAAGCAATCAAAGCTCAGATAGAATTAGAGCGGGATGCTATGGTAGATGCTCTTTATCCTGTAATTGGTAGCACTATTGCCAAATACATGGTAGAAGTGGTTAACACCATTAACGAAAAAGTAGAAAATGCCCTGAGTATTGAAGGAATTAAACGCAAAATTCGCGCCAAAATTCAGGGAGTTTCGGAAGCAGAACTAATTTTACAAGAAGCTATTCCTTACGAAGTTCAAGCTATTTTTTTAATTCATAAGGGTTCTGGTTTAATTATCCGTGAATTGCAGCCAGATTTAGCCCATCAGTTAGAATCTGACTTGCTAGCAGGGATGTTAACAGCAATTCAAAGTTTTGCTAATGACTTAATTGCCGAATCATCGGGATTAGATGAAATTGACTATGGCGAATACAAGATTATTTTAGAGGTAGCAGGATATTGTTATTTAGCAGTAGTAGTTAAAGGAGACCCCTCGAAACAATTTAGACAAAAAATTCGGAAGGCACTGAGTAATCTAGTTTTAAAACACGGGAACGTTATCGAGGTTTATAACGGCGATTCTGACACTGTTCCCGAATCGATTCAATTACTGTTAGAAGAGTTATTGGAACAAGAGCAAAAATTAAAAAAATCTCGATCGCCAAGTCCTTTATTATTATTATTAACCTTCATACTAGGTGCTATTTTTATACCCTGGGGGATAGCTAAATATAAAGGCTATGCAGCTAATCGGATTCTACAACAAGCTACTATGGCATTAGATGCTGCACCAGAATTATCGGTTTATCATCTTACACCAACGATTAAACAAGATAAATTAATTTTGGCAGGAAGAGTTCCGAGTGAATATCTACGGGATAAAGCAGCAGAGAAAACCCTAAAAATTGCTGAAGCAGCCGATCTAACTCTAGAAAATAAGATTATTGCTATTAATGTACCTGTAGACCCAACAGTCACACAAGCAGAAGTAGCTAGAGTCACATCGATATTAAATAAGCAAGAAGATATCGCTATTATTAGTAAATATGAGGAGGGTACAGTTACAGTTACGGGATTTGCCCTCGATCGATCCCGAGACTTTATTTTTGCCGAAGATTTTCAACAAATACCAGGAGTAGAAAAAATAGTTCTGAGTTTAGAAGATCGATTACCGATTATCGAACCAAGAATTTATTTTGCTTTAGGTTCTACCGAATTAAATTCAACCGATTTTACTAATACTATTCGAGAAATAGAACAATTGTTAGCAATATATCCTCAATTAAATTTACGGATTATCGGACATAGCGATCGCTCGGGGAGTAGAGAAAATAATCAAAAACTAGCTTTCGATCGGGCAAACAAAGTAGCTTCAGCTTTAGTAGAGCGGGGAATTGAAGCAAATAGACTAAACATTGTTAGTAGTGTCGATCCGCCTCCTGGAGTGACAAGTAATCAACCTTTACAAAAAAGCAGATGTGTAAGATTTGAATTTTTTGTCCCCGATCGTAAGTAAGCTATTAACTATAAGCTTTTAAATAAATAAAACGCTAAAAACAGCCAAAAATGTCGATTATTTCTAAGAAAATTTGTTTAGTAGGGGATTTTAGTGTTGGCAAAACTAGCTTGATCAGGCGTTTTGTAGAGAATAAATTTAGCGATCGATATCTGTCTACCGTAGGAGTCAAGATATCTCGTAAATCAATTGAAGTAGAAACAGCGATCGCCAAACAATTGGTTAATTTACTAATTTGGGATATTGAAGGTCAAACGAAATTTCAACCCATCGCTACGAGTTATCTTAAAGGCGCGAGTGGCTCAATTATTGTGGCCGATATTACTCGTCCAGAAACTTTGGAACATTTACAGAATCACTTAACTCTCTTTTTTTCGATTAATCCTCAAGGATTAGCTATGGTTGCTTTAAATAAGTCCGATCTAGCAGTAGAAGAAAAATTAGCCCGAATTATCCAGTTATATAATTTTGACGGAAATCCACAAGTCCTTGCTACTTATGTTACTTCTGCTAAAACTGGAGAATATGTCGAGCAAATGTTTAAACAATTAGCCGAAAATCTAATTAAATCTCATTAAATCTAATTAAATCTAATTAAATCTACTGTCTGAACCGATAAAATTAAGCTATCAATAAATTGGCATTTTTTTTTAACTGCTTAAGGTTACCTATTAACCCAACTAATTGATTTTCTTATTCTTACCAAAGTTAATAAGTCGATCGCCTTGTGATCGGAGTATGAAAATTTTCAGCTATCAGCTTTCAGCGATATAAGCAATTAGCCTTAATCCAAAAAAATCGAGGTAAACATGAAGAAACCACAACTTTCTACCGAGCAATCTTCCTGTACTCTAGAAACCATCGAAAAATACAGTAAATTAATTGCAGAAAATCCTGAAATAGCAGAGTTACACGCAGATCTCGGTAGTATATATGCCAAACAGCAACAATGGTTAAAGGCGATCGACTGTTATCAACAAGCAGTTAAACTCAATCCTCAATTTGCAGGAGCATATCGTAACTTAGCTAGAGTCTTCCAGCAAATAGGAGAAGTAGAAAAAGCGATCGATTCTTGGTATGAAGCACTAAGATTGCAACCTGATTGGGCAGATGCCAAACAGCATTATTCTGTTGGTAACGCACTCTGGAAAAAACAAAAAATTGGCAAAGCGATCTCTTGTTATCGTCAGGCGATTAAACTTCAACCCGACTTTTTGCCTGCATATCACAATCTAGGTAAAATTCTTACTGTTAAAGAAAAATTACCTCAAGCGATCGCTGTATATCGTCAGGCAGTAGCTCAAAATCCCAATAATCCTCAATTTCACTTTTGTTTGGCACAAGCTTTAGCTGAAAAAAAACAGTGGAAATTAGCAATTAATGCTTATAAACAAGTAATCGAATTAGATGAAAATTTTGCTGCTGCCTATTATGGCTTGGCAACAGTATTTGCCGAGCAAAAAAAATGGATAAAAGCTAGTAATTTTTATCAAAAAGCAATTAAATTTCAAACAAAATATTGGGAAGCATATCATCAATTAGGTATTGTTTTAGAGAAACAAGAAAAATGGTCTGAAGCAATTACAGCTTATCAAAATGTCATTCGTCTTGCTCCTAGATTTATTCCTGCTTATTTGAAACTAGGAGCTATTTTTAGACAGCAAAAGCAGTATCTACAAGCAAGTAAGTTTTATCGCCAAGCGATCGAGTTAGCTCCAGAATTATCAGAAATCGAACAACAGGCGATCGCAGCTTATCAAGAAAATGTTTATGCTAATCCTCAAGCAGACTTTAAACAATATCATCATTTAGCTACCTTACTCAGAAGCAAAAGTTTTTTTTCTGAAGCAATTTCTGCCTATCAAAAGGCGATCGAGCTTAATCCTGAATTTTTAGGAGCTTATTATGCAATTCAGTATACTCATGTTGCACCAGAACAACTAGATCGACTCATTGATTTTTATCGTAGTATTGTAGAAAAGCACCCCCATATTGACATTGCTTGGGGTAACTTGGGTGATGCTTTAGCGGATAGAGGAAACATAGAAGAAGCAATTAGTTGCTATCAAACTAGTTGTTATCAAAGAACTATAGCTGTTTATCCTCATTTAGCTGAATTAGATTGGGAAAAACCAAAACAAAATGCTCCTGATTTTATAGTTATTGGTGCTGCTAAATGTGGGACATCTTCTCTTTTTAACTATTTAAAATCCCATCCTCAAATTCTCCTGCCTCACAAAAAAGAACTGAACTTTTTTGGTGCAAAATTAAAATACAGTCTTGATTGGTATTTGGCTCATTTTCCGAGTATTAGCGATCGACCAGAATTTATTACAGGGGAAGCAACTCCTAACTATATTCGTTTTCCTCAAGCAGCTACCCAAATCAAAGCTCATTTTCCTAAAATTAAGCTGATTGTTTTACTGAGAAATCCCATCGATCGATCTCTATCATGGCATCATCATAAATTAAATAGTGGTTTGGCTAAAGGAACTTTTGCTGAAGCAGTTGCTTATGAAATAAAACAACTAGAAAGTTTTAGCGAAGAAGATTTTAAGAAAACAATTTATCACAACCCAGATAATATTTTGGGAAGTTTGTATCTGTATAAATTAAAGATTTGGATGAAATTATTCGAGCCAGAACAGTTTTGTGTAATTAAAAGCGAAGACTTATACAGCGATCCAGAAAAAGTAATGAAACGAGTATTTACTTTTTTAGGCTTAGAAAACCATTCCCTCTCAGAATATTCTAAGTTTAATGCTGGTTCTTATCAACCTATTAGTGACGAATTACGTCAAACTCTCGCCGATTATTTTCGACCTCATAATCAAAAATTAGAAGAATATTTAGATATGAAATTTGACTGGGAGTAAATTAAGTAACCAAACAAAATTAAGTACATACTCTTGGTGAGTAGCTATCAGCTATCAGTTATCAGCTATCAGCTTTCTATGCACCCATACAACCTACGCTGTGAGTAATTTTTAAATGCCTACTTAGAGTTGGCACGAAAAACTTTAATTGGGAGATATAACCTCTGAAATAGCTATCAGCCCTTCGGGTTCGGGCGCGTTCCCTTGCTCGGTCGGCGTTCCCTTGCGCCCTCAGGTGGCGCGGGTTCCGACCGCTTACCGCCGACGCGGGGGTGGAAGGGGGTTTCAAATAGTTTTAAGTCTGT